>DCIL01000023.1:1919-15356 GCA_002315875.1 Verrucomicrobia bacterium UBA1727
GACGATGTTCCGCGAGCAGGGGCTGAGTGTCTATTCCGCCGCGTGGCGTGCGCTTGAGGCGGACGACTCGCCGCTCGCCCCGCTTACGATTCCCGCCGAGGCCGAACCTCGCGAAGGCATCATCCGCCGCTACTGACCAGTCAGGTCGGTTGATTGTCGGTGGGGGATTTGATAGTATACACGCTATCAATTGAACCCTATATAGAACTCAAAAGGAAGATTACCATGGAAAGACGTGAATTCATCAAAGCGGGTATGTTGGCGGCGAGCGCGGCAGCGGTGCCGAACATTCTTAAGGCGGGCTCGAAGGAGAAGGTCCGCATGGGCTTCATCGGTGTCGGCAACCGCGGCACTCAGCTGATGCACATCTTCATGAAGAACCCCAAGGTCGAGGTCGTGGCGCTCTGTGACATCTACGAGCCGTTCCTCTACCGCAAGTTCGATGAGTTCGATCCCAAGTTCTTCGAATGGGGACTCAAGGGCCGCATTCCTTCGCTTACGAACCGCAAGGGCGATGTCAAGCCCCAGGAGGGCCAGCTCCTCGAACTGATCAAGGCGGGCAAGATCGCCTTCTACAAGGATTACAAGGCGCTGCTCGCGGATAAGAACGTGGACGCGGTCTGCATCGCGACTCCCGACCACTGGCACGCGATCATGACGATCGATGCGATCAAGGCGGGCAAGGATGTCTATTGCGAGAAGCCGCTCACCGCGACCGTGGTCGAGGGACGCGCGATGGTGAACGCCCAGAAGAATTCGAAGCAGATCGTCGCTGTCGGTCTCAATCGCCGCGGTGGCGAACCGTATCGTCGTCTCAAGAAGGCGATCGATTCCGGCAAGTACGGCGAGTTCCGCACCGGCCGCGCAGCGCGTGTTTCCAACATCTTCCCGAACGGCATCGGCAAGTGTCCGCCCTGCGAGCCGCCGAAGGGCTTTGATTGGAACGCCTGGCTCGGTCCGCGCGCGTATCGTCCCTACAAGTACACCACCGCCCCTTATTACTTCCGCTGGCACACCGACTTCTCGAGCCAGGTAGGCAACTGGGGTGTGCACTATCTGGACGCGATGCGCTGGATGATGGACGAGACCGCGCCGCAGTTCATCACTGCGGTCGGCGGCCAGTACTATACCGAAGGTCGCAGCGATTCGGAGATTCCGGATACGATGTTCTGCCTCTTTGAGTTCGCGAGCAAGAAGGTGATGGAGTTCAACGTCTTCGAAGGCGGCAGGTCGAATCCGATCCGTCAGGGCGAGCTGGAACTTGCCGGCGGTGATGCGACGATCTTCGCCTCGCAGGGCGGATGGGAGATCAAGCCCTCGACCTTCAAGGAATTCAACAATCCCGTCAACAAGATCGAGCCGATCAAATATGAGTACAAGGAGGCGATGCTCGATGACGGCTCGGCAGAGTCCTCGACGCGCAACGTGATCGGCGACTTCATCGACCGCTGCCTCGACCGCAATCCCGAAGTGCTCTGCACGCTCGAGAACGGCCATCGCTCGACCTCGTTCGCGCACCTTGCCAATATCGCCTACAAGGTCGGCAAGCGTCTCGAGTGGGATGCCGAGAAGGAGCTCTTCGTCAACTGTGACGAGGCGAATAAGCTTCTCCATTACAGCTACCGCGATGGCTATAGGTTGGGGTGAAGCCCAGAGCTGAAGTTGAAGTGAAGGTGTAGGTGCAGAGCGGTTAAATGTGATATCGTTCTTCACGAGTGGCTTTTTGGTTCTGGGTCTTGTCGTTCATGCGACTCACGACAACTGGGGGGTGCCGACGTCATTTGGACGTCAAGGGAGTCCGGCGGTCGTCAATGCGCCGGTGCGGGCGCCCGAGCAGGATGTCTTCTCGTTGAATGGCGAGTGGGAGATTCTGACGGACGAGAAGAGCATTCCCTACGGAGCCAAGCCGTGGGCGCTTGATTCGAAAGGGGGACTCCCGACACGACTGAAGGATGATGAGGCGTGGAGGAAGTTCCTGAAGGTCGGCGCCTATCACAGGGATGGTACGGGCGTGACGAGCCGTGTGACGATTCCCGGTTTCTGGGAGGTGCAGGGCATTGGCGAGAAGGGCGTCGGACGTTACTGGGATAGTCCCGACCGCGGCGCCTTCGTCTTTCGCCATGTCTTTTCCGGTTCGGCGCTTCTGAGGCGGCGCTTCACGGCGCCGTCGCGTTGGAAGGGACGTCGTCTCTGGTTCAAGGTTGGCGGCGTACAGAATCAGGCGTATTTCTGGTTCAATGCCAGACCTGCGGCCTTCATCCGTCAGTCCTGCGGCACTTACAAGTTCGATATCACTGATCTGATACGTCCCGGCGAAGCCTTTGACGTGGTGGCGCTTGTTCATACTGATGGACCTTCCAAGTTCGGAAGTTGGAATTCCCTCCATCACCTCAGCGGATTCTATCGTGCGCTTGAGATCGAGGCGACGGACGAGGTGTGGCTCGATGACGTCTGGTGCCGTGGGAGCGCCGCGGCCAGCGAGGCAGAGATCCACGTGTCGCTCGGTGGCCTGCGCAAAGGAGAGGATTGTGTCGTGCGTGCGGTTGTCGGCGATGCCGAGGCGGTAACGAAGCTTGCGACAGGCGAGGATGCGGTGCTGCGCCTGCCGGTTCCCGGGGGACGTCTTTGGTCGCCAGAGCAGCCGAATCTCCATACGGCTCGCGTAACGGTCGTCCGCGGCGGAAAGATCGTCGGCGCCTGGCATGAACGTTTCGGCGTCCGGACGCTCGAGGTCAGAGACAAGCAGTTCTACCTCAATGGACGTCCGTTTTTCGTGCGTGGGTGCGGCAATCATGGACGTGACGCGCTCACCTATATCAATGAAGCGAAGGCGTCTCTCCTTCGTCATCGCGTTTCGCTTCTGCGCGCGGCCGGCTTTAACCAGTCGCGACACCATACCAATTGTCCCTTCGCCGAATATTTCGACGCGGCAGATGAACTCGGCGTCTTCGTCCAGCCGGAATTGCCCTATGCCTGCAGCGGCCCGAACGAAGCGATTCCATTTTCTCCGCTTTTCGATGCCGCGGAGTACGTGCGCCATTGCCGGCGGCATCCGTCGTTCGGGATGCTCTCGATGGGCAATGAGGGACATCTGGCCGAATGTGATGGCGAATTGTATCGTTGGATGAAGGCGAATGCGCCGAATGTGCTGGTTGTTCACAACGACGGAGGTTATAACGCGCCTGGGAATACGGACTTCTACACCGGACCAGACAACGTATGGACGGGTTCTCTCACCAACAGGCCTCGTCCGTTCGTCGCGCATGAGTATCTGAATCTCGGCATCAAGGAGGATCCGCGCGATGCCGACCGGTATACGGGCCTTGTGTCCCCACCGAGGAGCTGGCGCGATTTCGACGCTGGACTCGTCCGCGCAGGCCTTACGCGCGAGTGGGGACTTCGTTGCGTAGATGCCGCGCAGCGCCTTCAGGCCTTCTATGAGAAGCGGGGAATCGAGGCGGCGCGGATGGATCCGGCCTGCTCGGGTTACAGCTTCTGGTCGATCACCGATTCCGGCGCCTCGACAACTGGTCCTTCGGTCGCACAGGGCTACTTCAATGCCTTCTGGGAGCCCAAGCGATGTGGGCTCAAACCGGACGAGTTCGCGCGTTTCAATGGCGCGGACGCAATTTTGATTCGTCCCCGCGATTCGTCCCGCGTTCTCGTCTCCGGCGAGAGTTTCGCCGCGGACATCCTGCTTGCCGCGTATGGAGAGCGGGATCTTGCCGGCACCGAGGTTACGTGGTGTCTCGCTTCATCGTCAGGAGAGCTGCAGCGCGGTTCGTTGCCCGTGATCGGATCCGTAGCACCGGGTCCCGCGCGCACGATTGCCGCGCTAAATTGTGCAGTTCCCGCTGTCGTTTCCGCGACCAAGGTGATGCTTGAGATTTCCTTTGGCGGAGTTTCGAATTCGTGGGAGTATTGGATTTTTCCGCCGCGCGCTCGCCGCGATGGCCGTGACCTTGCGGTCGAGGCCTCCTTGATCAACGTCTTCGACAAGCTATATCGCGATGTGGCGGTCATCGGGTCGTCCGCTGCCGCCGGACGTAAGGTAGAGGTTCGCAAATTCACGGAAGGGGCAAGACCGACGCCTGGGGCGCGCACGCTGTTCGTAGCGCAAACGGATGGAAAACCGAATGTCTCGCTTGGTTGGTGGTGGCTCGGGGACCAGGTCGGCACGGCCTTCGCAGGCCATCCCGCCCTCAAGGGCCTGCCGCACGATGGTTATCTTTCACCACTGTTCTTCCGCATCCTCAAGCGCGGCAAACCGTTGCCGTTCGCGTCCGTTCCAGTTGAGAAACTGATTGCCGTCGGAGAAGGGCGTGACGGTTATTTCTGCTATCTCGGCGGTGACCGCGAGACGCTTTATGCTTTTGGACTCGATGTTCTCAACGGCACGGTTGAAGCATCATCGCTCCTCGACGGGCTTATCGATTATCTGCGGGGATTATGAGGACGGCAACTTCCTGCTCAACGGCACGCATTGTCGCTTGTCGAGAGCGGCTTCCCGTTCGTCTCCCAATTCGATCATTTCGACGCGTTTCACAATTGGTAATTGACTGGTTGGGATAGAATATGGCATAATATGCGCATTATGAGGTCATTGTTTTTCTGCTTGGTTGCATTTGCGGCGGTGGTCGCGGGTGCGGGTGAAACTTTCAAATGGACTGGCGCGGCCAGCGCAAGCTGGACCAACGCCGCGAACTGGCAGCTGAAGAGCGGGGAAACGTATGTCGCCGCAACGCGCTGTCCGGGAAACGGTTCTGACCATCTCGGCGACGAGTGTATCTTCGGTCCGCTTGCAGATGGTGGCTCCACTGTTGTGGACATCAGCTTGGACAAGTTCGGCTCCGAGACATACAAGAATGCCGTGACGAATGTCTATAGAATCAATTTCATCGCAGGGGCGCCGTCCTATACTTTCAAGGGTCCTGCAATGACGCGCACGAAAAGTACGGCACCTCAGGATTATACCTGTCTCAAGTTCGAGAATGGCGGTGGTATCACCATTGACAGCGATGTGACCAACGATCAGCATTTTGAATGTGTTTTCGGCGGAGTTAGTCGCAATAGTCCATTTGCCTACTCCGACCTGTCTATTAATATGTATCTTAATGCGCCCGGCAATACTTTGTATTTGAATGGTTATTTCAATGACGCGTCTGGAAAGGGATCGTATGTTTCCATTTCTGGAAAGGGAAATCTTGTCTGGTCCGGTGAAAGCTACGGCGATTGGGGCCCAAGCTATTTTTCCGTTGGGAATACGGGGACAGTGGAGTTTCGCAGCACGAGTAGCGGCTTGCAGCCGAAGAGCTGGAGCTTTAACAACAACAGCAAGATCACAATTCCGTCCGGTTATGTTTCGCTGTGCGCGCGCGATGGTGGCGACACCAAGGACGCCGGTGTTACCTTTTACAAGACAGTAACCGTTGATGGTGGTGGCGCGCTTTTGCTTTACAGTCAGCAGACATACGATACTTACGGCATTACCGCGGCTTCCGGGGCGGAGGTTACGCTTGACGTCGTCCTCAAGAAGTCGAACAAAACCAGCACTTACGTCAACAGGTCGGCATTGCTCTGTGGTGCCGGAACTTTTATTCTTTGTTCTTCAAACGACTTCAGCGGTGCGCTTATGTTGAAGGGCGGGGTAACGGTAAAGGCGGCGAAGCTCGGTCTTAAGGGCTGCACGCGACTTGAATCGAATATCGGTACGGGCGATCAGGTCATTTATCGCAGTAGCGGAACTCTCAAGTATACTGGTGTTGGTGAGACGTGCGATCGCGATTTTACCATCACAAACTACGCTAAAGTCGCCACGCTTACGGCGGGCGTCATTAACTCAGGTTCAGGAACTCTGGTGCTAACTGGCAATTTCCGCGCTGATTCCGCCGGTACCACGTTCAAGATGGGCGGCACCGAAACCTCGCCTGTGGATTTCAACGGCACCTTTGACGCGGAGAGCGAGAATGTTGCCTTGCAGGTGGCAGGTGTTCTTGACCTTGCCTCGCTCGAAGCGATTCCTGAGAAGATCACGGCCTTTACCTTTGCCGCGGGAGCGAACAAGCTGATCGTTCCGGAAGGGAAGCAGAGCGTGATTGTAGGATGGACGACTCCTGCTGCAGGTTCTTCAATCAACTTCGTAGCGCGTAACGGTGCGACCGTCAAGCTCGGCGGGATTTCCGCAGCGGCTTTGTTGCCGAACAACGTACAGCTCAACGGCGAGCCGGCGAAAGTTGATGCGAACGGGGTGATGACCTCGGCGTATGCCTACTGGAAGACGGCGCGGGACGGTAACTGGAACGAGAGCGCCAAGTGGAAATCCGGTGAAGTGCCGACGGCGCTTGATCACGTGCTCGTCAATGCGTCCGGAGCCGATTATACCGTCACGGTGAGCGACAGCTCCGCCGAGGCGTCGAAGTACATTACCGTCGGCACAGGAAGCGATGACAACACCGCTACGGTGGCTCTTGGGAAGAACGTCTTTCTCGACGGCACACGCGACATCCGAATCGTGAAGGGCGGCAAGGTGACGATCGGAGGGGAGAACACCTTCGAATGGGGAGATGCGAGTAAGGTGACAGACACCAATCTTCTCTTTGGAGGAGAGATGGTGTTTGCGGACGATTCGCAGCTGATCGTGTCCAACAGGATATCCAGTTCCTCGAGTGGCGTCTTGATCATGGGCACGGGTACGACTACGCTTACCAACAATGCGAGATTCGTAAGTCAAGATTATCTGAGCAGTGGCGATCAGATGTATGTCACTCCAAGCACAGAAGGCGGCGAAAGCCGTGTCCGTTTCTTCGACACGGCGCATTGGATTTCTCGGTCCAATAACAGTGCGATTCACATCGGTCGAAATTCCGGTAGCGGTGTTGGTGTCTGCGATGTCGAGTTGGAGAATAACGATCGAAAACTCTCTCAGGATATTGACGGATACACTGCGGGTATGGTTTCCTGGTATGTCGGTAATGCTACTCAAGGTCGCAAGGGCACGGGAGTGCTCAACTTGAAACGCGGATACCTCCTCTTCAGCAACAATGGCATGAATGCCGGTATGGCGGCGGGAGGAGTGATGGCCGACTGGATTGCGGCAAATTCCGGTACGGTCATTTCCGGACTTGTCAATCAAACTTCGGGTATTGTTGCTGGCGGCAGTTATATGCCTGGATATCAGAACAATGCGATTTCCGGGTTCATTGTCGGCAACGGCATTCGAGTTTACGAAGGAAACGTTGTTTACGGTGAGTATAATCTCAAAGCCGGAACTATTGACGCGACCGCTGGTTTCGCAGTGATTGGATCTGGTCCTTCGGCCTACGGCGTGTTCAATGTTGGCGATGAGGATAATGAGAACGCCGCCCAGTCAGTTAAGCTCAATGGACCGTGGGGTCAAGGCGGAGGAAATTACCACAACGTTACCGTGATTGGCTTTGGCAAGGGTAAGGGCTTGATGAAGGTCTTTGGTCCCAAGGCCGAGGTATTCTTCCGCGGCGGACTTTACATCGGCGGCACCGACGTTGCCGGCCTTCGGATTGCCGCGAATGGAACGAGTACGCGTCCTGCTTATACTGATGCGGGATGTCAGAGCGGCACGCGCGAGGCGGTTGGCGAGTTCAGGGTTTCAGCGGGCAAGATCCAGTCCTATTATTCCGATGGTAAGTCTCGGAGTGAATGGTGGAACATCTGGGTTGGAGCGGACGGTAAGGGCACACTGGCGATGAGCGGCGCGGCTGACGTGCAGTGCGATAATCTCGTCCTCTCGAACCGCAATGAGTCCGTCGTGAAGTTCACGTTACCGGCGAACGGCGTTCCCGGTTGGAATCTTGAGGCGAAGAGAGCCATTTACATAACCGATGGCGCCGAGCTCGTGGTGGACGCTTCCCAGGTCACGACTTCGCACAAGTGGACGAAGCTCGCGACTGCCGCGGCGGCGCCTGATACCGAAGCTGACAACCAGTTCCGGGATGGCAAATTCACGGTACTCGGTGACAATGCCGCGGCGCGCCGTTATGCGGGCGCGACCATCGTTTACCAGCGCGGCGATGAGCACGGTATCTGGTTGCAATCTCCGTCCCTCGGCGGTGTAATTTTGCTGCGCTGAGATTTGACATTTCGGGGCGTATTGAAGTATAATACGCACCTATGGAACAGGAAGAAGGCATTAAGCTCGATCTGGGGTCGATTGACTTCACTCCGGACTGGGCCAAGAAGGGTGCCGGCGTAAGCGTCGGCAAGGTTCATCCCGTCCGTGAGGACAGGGAGTCGCGGCAGGATCGCGGTGGAGATCGCAAGCCATTTGCGAAGCCATTCAAGAAGCGCGAGGAGACGCGTCAGCGTCCGCGATTCGAAGAGCGTCCGCGGCGGCTTGAGGCCGAGGTGAAGGTGCTTCCGGAGTCGAAGGCGCTGGGCACGATCATCCGCAAGCTGCAGAACGATTTTCACGCTTACAAGCTCAAGGATCTCGCTTACTTCTTCCTCGACAATCCCGAGTCCGTTCAGCTGCGCATCGTGCCGAAGCGCGGTGAGAACGGCGAAGCGTCGAAGACGGTTTTCCATCAATGCAAGGTGTGTGGCTTCTGTTCGACCAAGGTTGAAGATGTAATTGATCATGCGATTGCCGTGCATCTCGCCGACTATTACGATGCTAAGGAAATTGAAGTCGAGCCGCCGAAGGGCAATTTCAATTGTGTTGCGAAGTGCGGGCTTTCCGGGGTTCTGCTCGGGCCGCCGAACATTCACGAGTTCAATTCGGTTGTGCGCGAGATGATCCGCACGCGCTATCCCGATATGAGCGAGGCGCAGTATCGTTCTCACATCGAGATGGTGCGCGATGCCGAGTCCATCGAAGAGTGGCGCAAGAGCGCGGTCAAGAAGACGGTTTATTTCGCCAAGGGGCAGTCCTCGGTCGAAGGTGCGGCGCAGATGTCGCGCGAGCAGGCCGAGAGCGAATTCCGCGGCAACATTCTTCCGTCGCTTCTCGATACGCCCAAGACGTTGATGATCACGGCGGCGCAGGCGCTCAAGAGTCCGCTCCTGCCGCTCCAGTGGGCGGCGAAGGATGCGATCGAGCAGGAGCGCCGCGCGCCTTACGCGATGATCTTTGCGCTTCGCGGTGCGTTCCATCACCGCAAGCTCAAGTTCTTCCGTGCGAATGACGCGAGGGGTCCCGAGTTCGTAACCAACACCGAGCTCAAGAGCTTTGATGCCGAGCATGCGATTCCCGAGCTGGCGGCGATTGCCAAGTTCGTCGAGGAGCATCCGTGTCTCGATGTGAAGGAGCTTCCAGACGAGGGCGCGCTCAAGCATTTGCAGTGGCTGGTGTCTACCGGTCACGTGGTTGCCTTCACCAATGGCGTCTATAGCGCCGTTGAGAAGTACCCGAAGTATGGTCCGCAATGGAAAAAGCGTGTAGGTGAAGGTGTAGAAGTTGCAGTGAAAGAGGAAGCAAATGAGACTACCACTGTCGTGGCTGAATGAGTTCGTCAAGGTTGACGATATCGAGCCGAAGGAACTTGCCGAGAAGCTGACGCGTGCCGGGCTTCAGGTCGAAGCGATTGAGACGATTGGCGGCGCGGCGCTTTCCGATTTGATCGTAGTTGTTGAGGTCCTCGAGTGCGAGGCGCATCCCGACAGCGATCATCTCCATGTCTGCAAGGTTACGGACGGCAAGGAGACGTATCAAGTCGTCTGCGGTGCGCCGAATATGCGCAAGGGCATCAAGACGGCGTTCGCGAAGATCGGCGCGTTGATTCCCGAAGGCGGCTTCAAGATCAAGAAGGGCAAGCTCCGCGGCGTTGAGTCGTTCGGCATGTGCTGTTCCGAGAAGGAGCTTCAGATTGGTGCCGGCGAGGCGGGCATTATCGAGTACGGGGCGGAGGTTCCGGTCGGTGCGCTGGTGCGTGACGTCGCGAATCTTCCGAAGCCCGAGATCGTCTTTGACATTGAAGTGACCTGGAATCGTCCCGACGCGCTTTCGGTGTATGGTCTCGCGCGTGAGTTCGGTGCGATTCTCCAGCGGGACGTCAGTGTTCCTGCGATCAATTTCACCGAGTCCGCCACCGACGTCAATTCCGAGGTGAAGGTGGTGGTTGAAGATGCGGTGAAGTGTCCGCGTTACACGGCTCGGGTCATTGAGTCGGTGAAGGATGGTCCGTCGCCGGAGCTCATCGCCAAGCGTCTGGAGCTTTGCGGGGTTTCGCCGCATTCGCTTTGCATTGACGTCACCAACTACGTTCTGATGGAGCTCGGTCAGCCGCAGCACGCCTTCGATTACAAGACGCTCAAGGACCGCACGGTGGTGGTGCGTTGTGCGAAGGAGGGCGAGAAGATCAAGACGCTTGATGGTGTCGAGCGCACGCTCGATGCGTCGATGCTGATGATCTGCGATGCGGAGCGTCCGAATTGCGTGGCCGGCATCATGGGCGGTGAAGAGTCCGGAATCGCGGAAGGCACGAAGAGCGTCCTTTTGGAGAGTGCGCTTTTCGAGCCAGGATCGACCAAGCGTACGGCAACGAAGCTCGGGCTGGCGAGCGAGTCCGCCTATCGTTACATACGCGGGGTTGATAAGGACATGGCCGATTTCGCCTCGCGCCGCACCTGTCATCTGTTGCAGAAATACGGTGAGGCGGTGATTGCGAAAGGTGTCATCGATGTCGACAACCGTGCGCCGATCTATCCGAATCCGTCGGTGACGCTGGACTTCGCGCGTGCGAGAAAGCTCATCGGCATTGACGTTGGCAACGATGCGATGGTCGTCGTGCTCGATTGGTTGGGGATCGAGGCGGAAAACAAGAAGCCGCGTTATGCGGCGGAGAAGTCCGCAACGTTCAAGATTCCGTCCTGGCGTTGGGATCTCACGATGGAAGCCGATCTCGTCGAGGAGATCGCGCGCATCTACGGACTCGACAACATTCCCGATACGATGCCCTCGGCTCCTTCGGTCTCGTCGCTTTCGGATGCGCCGTTCAAGGCCAGGAACAAGGTGCGCGAACTTTGCATGGCGCTCGGTTTCAGCGAGTCGATGCATTATTCGTTCCTTTCCGCCAAGGAGCTTTCCGACTTCGATGCTCGCGAAGAGACGAAGGCGAAGTGGCTGGTGATTCCCGATCCGGTTTCGGCCGAATACGGCGTGATGCGCAACAGCTTGTTGCCGCAGCTTTATCTTTCGCTCGGGCGCAATGCCGCGCACGAGGCGGATGGCGCGATGCTTTTTGAGATCGGAAAGACGTTCTGTCTCGGTCCGGCGGCGGAAGGCAAGATGGAGCCGCGCGAGAAGGAGATGCTCTCGCTCGGTTTTGTGGGTCCGGTCGGGCGCGAGGCGTTGAGGACGCGCGCTCCGCTCGGAGAGGAAGAGACGGTGCTTTGGATGAAGGGTGCGGTCACGGAACTCATTCTGAAGCTGCACGCCGGGCACGTCGAGTTTGCCGAGACGAAGCATCCCGCGTTTGCCGCGGCGATGGAGGTCAAGCTCAACGGCAAGGTCATCGGCGTGATGGGCGCGGTCTCGCAGAAGCTCAAGCATGCGTTCCGTCTTACCACGCAGATGGGGCTTTGCGAGCTCGAGCTCAAGATGCTACTGAAGAAGTACAACGAGGTCGGCAAGGTTTCGCCCGTGCCGCAGTTCCCGTCCGTCCGCCGCGACCTTTCGATCGTGGTGCCGAAGGGCGTCAAGGACAGCGACATCGTCGCCGTCATTCGCAAGAACGGCGGCAAGGAGCTCGTCAAGGTCTCGCTCTTCGACGTATTCAAGGATTCGCGGGCGTATTCGCTCGAGTTCCGTTCATCCGAAAAGACGCTCACCGATGAGGAGGTAGGCAGGGCGTTCGACCGCGTGAAGGAAGCGGTCGGTCAGTTCATCAAGTAAAGAAAGCGTAGGTCCTGGTTTGCACGCGGATTCAGCAGAGATTTCTTCGACCGACATTAAGATAAGGGGCGTCAGCCCCGTATTGGAACGCTGGGTTCCGGGGGTTCTGCGCTACGGCATGCTGGGATCATTTATTTTGGCGACCTGTCTTTCGTCCGATCTTTTCGCAATGCCCGACCTGCCCAAGGCCGCGGCGAAGGCGCTCAAGGTCACGAAGGGCAAGATGGTGATGTCCGGTGCCGTCTTCGTGGACGGCAAGTATCTGGAGCCGCCGTACGTCGTCGAGCGATATGGAGTAGGCATCCGCATCAACAAGGTGCCGGTCACGGGCGAGGTCATTCAGTGGGATGATTTTCTGCGCACGCAGGAGGGCGCGAGGGTAATCGCGCCTGAGAAGCCGAAAGCGTCCGCGTCCAATGCGCCGGCGCTTCCGTCCGTTCCGCCGCCGTCGCTCACTGCCGCGCAGAAGGAAGGGGACGATTCGCTGGACGATCTTTTCGAAGACGATCCGAAGCCGAAAAAAAAGACCTCGGCTCAGAAGAGCGCCTCCACGTCTGGCAGCGCGTCTACGGTTGTTGCGAAGATGCCGACCGTGGAGTTTGATGGAGAATTTAAGGCGAATGACTCCACTCGGGCGATGGTGAAGAAGATCAATTCCGTCCGCACCGAGATAGATGGACAGCTTCGCCAGGGGTCGCTCCTCTGCTTCGGTTCGGGATACAGTCGGGTGACCGGCGACCGCAGGACGTTGATGCAGTTCCTTGAGAAGATGCCGGAAATTCAGAAGGAATGCAGCTCGGTAGAGGATTTCAAAGCCAGAACCCGTGCGGCGGGACTTGTCTATCTCGGGGAGACGCTTTGTGAAGAGCTTTATCGCAATCGAGTCGACTACCGCCGACTTCAGGAGCGGCGGCAGAAGATTGCCGACGAGCAGAAGTACGATAAAATGCTCAATGGTGTCCAGTAGTCAGTGCTTTAAGAAGGGTAATCAAACAAATGCATCCGATAGCAGTCAAACTAAACCGTACACTTGGTCCCGCCGCGGAGTTCCTTTCCGCCGCCGGTCGCCGCATCTATTTTCCGTTTGACGGCATACTTGGGCAAGGTGCTGAGGCGCGGAACTGCGAGATCAATGCCACCATCGGCATGGCCTTTGAGGAAGACGGTTCGCCCCTGGTGCTTGATTCCTTCACGAAAACGATCAAGCTCGGTCCCAAGTCCTTCCTTTACGCGAGCAGTTATGGCGTGCCTGCATTGCGCAAGCTTTGGAAGGAGATGGAGATCGTCAAGAATCCTTCGCTCAAGAAAGTCACCTTCTCCGATCCGGTGGTGACCAATGCGCTCACCCACGGCCTTCGCATTACCGCCGAGCTCTTTACGGACAAGGGGGACGAGCTGGTGATTCCCGATCTCTTCTGGGATAACTACGAGCTCATCTTCCAGGAGGCGATCGGTTGCCGCGTCCGCAAGTTCAACACCTTCCGCAACGGTTCGTTTGACGCGCTCGCGCTCAAGGCGGCGCTGATGACCCCGGGAGCGAAGAAGATTCTCATTCTCAACTTCCCGAACAA
>DCIL01000023.1:15375-30842 GCA_002315875.1 Verrucomicrobia bacterium UBA1727
CAATCCGACCGGCTATACGGCGACGATTGAGGACGCCAAACGTATCGTTGCCGCGGTCAAGGCGGTGGCCGAGACCGGCAAGAAGGTCGTGGTCGTTCTTGATGATGCCTATTTCGGGCTTGTGTACGAAGAGGGCATCCACAACGAATCGCTCTTCGCCGAATTCGCCACGCTGCATCGGAATGTGCTGGCGGTCAAGTTGGACGGCACGACGAAGGAGGACTACGTCTGGGGGCTTCGCGTCGGTTTCATGCTCTTTGGATTCAAGGGTGCGACGGTCGAGCAACTCAAGGCCTTTGAGGCGAAGACCGCGGGCAATGTGCGCAGCAGCATCTCCAACGCTTCTTCGATCGGACAGAACGCCGCGATTGCCGCGTATCAGGACAAGGCCTACAATCGTCAGAAGACGCAGAAGTACAAGGTTCTGAAGTCGCGCTATCTCGAGATTCGCAAGATCTTCGCGAAGCATCCTGAGTACGCCGAGTATTTCGAAGTGATGCCGTTCAATTCCGGATATTTCATGTGCGTCAAGCCGATCGGTGTCGATGCCGAGCGCGTTCGCCGTCATCTCATCTCCAATTACTCGACCGGCACGGTGGTGTTGAGCGGACTCATCCGCATCGCGTTCTCCACTACGCCTAAGGCAAAGCTGGCGCGGCTTTTCCAGAATGTCGCCAATGCGATCGCCGACGTCCGTCTCCTACCGAGATAAGCGCACTTTGCATTTGACACATTGGCGCCATTTATAGTATACTACGCGCCAATTGCAGGAGAGATGGCAGAGCCTGGTTGAATGCACATGACTCGAAATCATGCATACCCGCAAGGGTATCGGGGGTTCGAATCCCTCTCTCTCCGCCAAGTAGATTAGCCTGCGGGCGTAATTCAATGGCAGAATAGGAGCTTCCCAAGCTTCTTACGTGGGTTCGATTCCCATCGCCCGCTCCATATTCCTTTGTTGAATATTCGGTGCTAAAAAAGCTGACAGTTTCGAACTTTGCGATTGTTGAACGGGTTGAAGTTGTTTTTGGCCCGCGTCTTAATGTCATTACCGGTGAGACCGGCGCCGGCAAGTCGGTAATCATGGGGGCGTTGGAGCTGGTTCTCGGTGGAAGGGCCGAGGCAACGCATGTTCGCGAGGGCGCGAAAGAGGCTGAGATTGAGGCCGAGTTCGAGGGCTTTACCGTCCGTCGAACGATTACCGCTTCAGGTAAGAGCCGTGCTTGGATTGACGAAGAATCGATATCGCTGTCCGAATTGAAAGCTCGATGTGACGGCGAGGTTGAGATCCACGGTCCGAGAGCCAATCAGAAGCTCGTTGAGGAAGATTTCCAACGTGAGGCGCTTGATGCGTTCGCCGGCAAACCGATGACTACGGTCTTCAAATCGTATTCCGATGCGTGGGCGACATATGCCGCGGTCAAGGCGGAATACGACCGCCTTTCGTCCAGTGAATTTTCCGAAGATCGTCTTGACCTTCTCCGTTATCAGGTCAACGAGCTCGTATCGGCCAATCTGTCAGATGATGATGATACGATTGCCGAACGTCACGCGGCGGCTGCGCATCGTGAGGAGATTGTTGAGAATGCAAATGCGATCACCGATGGGCTGGGCGGAGATCGTGGCGCGGCGGATATGCTCGCGTCCCTTCAGCCGAAGTTCAACCAGATCGCCCGTCATTTTCCCGCGGCGGCGGATTGGGCATCGAAGGCAGAAGAACTTACGATCGAAATTGAAGAGCTTTCGCGTACGGTGGCGGACGCCGTCTCGCGCCTGGACGGTGAGGAGGAAGACCTCGATGCACTCGATGCGCGGCTGACGATAGTCAATCGACTCAAGCGCAAGTATCTCAAAGGTGCGGCGGATGAGGGCGGGGTTTCGCAGCTTATAGAACTGACCGAAAGAAAGAAGGCGGAACTCGATTCGCTCGAGAATCGAACGGTGCGGCTCGAGGAGTTGTCCGTGAAAGTGGCAGCGGCGCTTTCCGAAGTCGAGAAATGCGGCAAGGCGCTTACTAAGGTGCGGTGCGCGGCGGCGGAGAAGATGTCGCAGAAAATAACTGCCGCACTTCGATCCCTCGGGTTCGTCCAGGCGGGATTTTCAATCGCGATTGAAGCTGTTGATCCGACTGCGCACGGGTGCGACCGCGTGATTTACATGTTCGCGCCGAATCCCGGCGAGAGCATACGTCCAATTGCCGATATCGCCTCGTCCGGTGAAATCGCGCGTGTGATGCTGGCGCTCAAGGTGGTGCTGGGGCATGGCGGCACGACGCTTGTCTTCGATGAGATTGATGCCAATATCGGTGGCGAGACCGGTTGTCAGGTCGGAGCCAGGCTTGCGGCGGTGGCGGATTCCCAGCAGGTAATTGCCATAACCCATTTGCCGCAGACGGCGGTATTCGGGCATTGTCATCTCGTGGTTTCGAAGAGCGTAGCTGGCGGACGCACCCGCACTCAGATTCATGAGGTATCGGGCGAAGACCGTGTCAGGGAAATTGCCAGAATGTTAGGTGGTGAAAAACTTACGAGTGTCGTGATGCGACACGCAAAAGAGTTGCTCGAGCTGAAGAAGGGGAGTGAGACAAAATGAAGAAGTCGCCGTTTCCGGTGGAATTCACGTGTGATGTATTTGACACGGAAAACGAGTTGTTGGCCAAAACCATCAAGTCCGCATTGGAGGTTGCCATTCCGCGGGTTTTGATCGTAGCCGATACAAACTTCGTCCAACGCAATGATGGCATTGGGCTAAAGATCGGTGCCTATATGCAGCGGTATGGACTTGAACTGGCTGCAGCGCCGATAGTGTTCAACGGAGGAGAACGACTTAAGACCGATGGTTTCGGCTCGGTGCTTGCGGTGGTAACGGCGGCGATCAGGGCGCTTCTCGGCGACGATGGTTTGATTCTGGCGATCGGTGGTGGTTCGCTTCTTGATGCCGCAGGCATGGCTGCTGGTCTCGCTCGCGGAGGCATCAAGATGATTCGCATACCCACCACACCGGCTGCGATGATTGACTCGGTCTACGCCGAGCGCTGTTCAATCAATGCCGGCGGGGTTAAGGACGCGGTGCGCGTGACTTCAATTCCGTCCGCTGCCATCATTGACACCACGCTGGCCTCGACGGTGCTCGATGGCGTGTGGAACGGTGGCTTTGGTGAGGCGGTGCGCATTGCCGCCGCGGCCGATGCTTCGCTCCTGAAGCGGCTCGCGGAATGTGCCGCGGACTACAGTGGGCGCAATGACGAACTGCTCGATGAAATCGTCGATAAGATATTTGCAATCAGGCAGAAGAAATCCATTCCTCCTTTCGCCGAATGGATTGCCGCGCGACTGGAGGCGATGAGCAATTGGAAGCTTCCGCATGGCTATGCCGTTCCTTTTGGCATCGCAATCGAGAGTGCCTATTCGGTGTCCAAGGGACTCCTCAAGGCCGATGATCGCGTAATGATTATGACGGCCCTGCAGAAGAGCGGCGCGCTCGACGGTGCACTGCAATCCAAGGCGCTCCTCGTTCAAACCGATAATGTGATCCATGGATTGAAAGAGTGGCGTCTCCTGGAAGGCACCGAAGAAATACCTTGTCTTTCTGGGCTCGGAAAGGTATCCAAAGCGCCTATAGACGAGCAACTTTACCGAGAGATTCTTCTCTCTGATGTCCTTAATTTCTGATGTTGATTTACCACAAGTACATGTGGTATAATGCGGCATCATGAAAACTATACTTAAAACTGTTGGGACGGCGCTTGCCATCAGCGCATTTGCCGTCGGGTGCAATCAGGAAAAAGAAGTCGCCGGAACCGATCTTTCCGCACAGGCGCTTGCCGCCGCTCAGGCCAGCGGACTGCGTCCACCCGATTCCGGATCCGGCGGAGAACTCCACGTCTACACTTGGTGCGATTACATCGCTCCGGACGTGATCGAGTCGTTTGAACGCGCGCTCAAGGTCAAGGTTGTCGTTGATACGTTCGACTCCAATGAGGCGATGTACGCGAAGCTCAAGGCGGGCGGAACCGGTTATGACATCATCATGCCTTCGTCCTATCAGATCGCCACGATGGCGAAGGAGAAGATGATTCAGGAACTCGATCATTCCAAGATCCCGAACGTCCGCAAGAACTTCGACCTGAGGTTCAAGGGACAGATCCTCGATCCGTCCTTCAAGTATAACGTTCCGTATGCCGTGACCTATACCGGTTTCGCGTATGACAAGAACAAGATGCCGAAGGGCGCTGAGGTCGCCAGCTGGACGATTCTCGCCAATGCCGCGCTCAAGGGACGCATCTCGCTTCTGGATGACATTCGTGAAGTCATCGGCGCCGGTCTCATGTCCCTCGGCTATTCGGTCAACTCCACGTCGGCGGACGAGATCAACAAGGCGGTTGCCCAGGTTCTCAAGTGGCGCACCAACGTCCGCAAGTTCGATGGCGAGAGCTACAAGACCGAAGTTCCGGCCGGTTCGATCTGGCTCGGACACGGTTATTCCACCGACATCACCCAGGTCATCGTCGGCGACGAAGAGTCCGGCGCTCCCGCGCGTGACGACATCGGCTTCGCGCTTCCGAAGGAGGGTTATTCGATCGCCTTCGATGAAATGGTCATTGCTGCCGATGCCAAGCGCAAGGATCTCGCCTACGCCTTCATCAACTACATTTACGAGGGCGATGTGGCGAAGGTCAACATGGAGTACATTTGCGGACCCAATCCCGTCAAGCCCGGCATCGACGCCCTCGAAGATGACTATCGCAAGCTCATCATCCTTACGCCGGAACAGCTCAAGCACGGTCAGGTGATCAAGGGCTTCGATGACAAGCCGGAGATCATGGAGCTCTACAACAAGGCCTGGGACCGCATCAAGGCGACCGAAGGCAAATGACCGTCAGGTTTTTCGCAAACACGAAAAAAGATTATGCCGTAGAAACCCTACGGCATCTAAAGTTGCTCGCCGCCGATTTCGGACTGACGATGACCGAGGCCGAAAAGGCCGATGTCATCATCGCCATCGGCGGCGACGGAACCTTGCTCAAGACAGTACATCAATTCCCCGGCATTCCGGCGTTGGGACTTAAGATCGGCGGACTCGGCTACCTTTCCAGCGTCGAAGAGAAGGACTTTCCGGTTGCAATCGAAAAACTTGCAAAGGGCAGATTCTCAGTCCGTGATCGACTGATGCTCAGCGTAAACGGTGTTAACGCCTTGAATGATGTGGTGATTTCACGTATCGGTTCTGGGCATCCCTCGCAGCTTGAACTCACGGCCAACGGTCAGCTCGTCACCAGATACATGTCTGACGGACTCATCTTCGCGACTCCGACAGGTTCAACCGCATATTCGCTCGCCGCAGGCGGACCGGTGCTGATGCCGTATACGAATTCGATCGTTGTCACTCCCATGAATCCGCACGCCCTCGGCATCCGTCCGCTCGTGATGCGCGATGATGTCGTATTCAAGGTCATGGCCTGCGCGAGAACTGCCGGCAATTTCGTAAAATCCGCAGTGTTCGCCGATGGCGAACAGATTACCGAACTCGAAGAAGGGGGGGCGGTAACGATTGAGAAGTCCGCCTCCACGGCTCGGCTTATCGAGCTTGATGGGTACAATCCCTTTGACATTCTCGCTCGTAAACTCGGCTTTTCTGGGAGTAACATCAGATGACACTCGAAGAACTCAACCACGCCGTTGACACCGGTATGATCGATACGCTCATCCGTGTCGATGAAGCGCGCCAGGTGAAGCGTCTGTCACATATTGCGGACAACATCACCACCAATCCCGACATCGAGGTCGTTCTGATTGCGGGCGGTTCTTCGTCCGGCAAGACCACCACGGCCGTGCGTCTTGAAACGCAGCTCATGGTGAACGGACGCAATGCGCTGCATCTTTCAACGGACGATTATTTTGTCGGGGACGCCAGAAATCCGCGCGACGAAAACGGCAAGTTCGACTACGAACACGTCGAATGCGTAGACATTCCCGCGCTTGTTATGGACATCAAGACGCTCCTCAAGGGCGGAAGCATCCGCAAGCGCAGGTTCGATTTCATCAATCACGTGCCCACCTACGCGGCTGGAGAACTGACGTTGCCGCAATACGGTTATGTCATCCTCGAGGGCATTCATGCGCTCAATCCACGCCTGACCGAAGGAATCGACCGTCTTTCGAAGTACAGCATCTACATCGATCCTAAGCCAAACGTTGACTTGTATAACGGACTCTATCTCTCTTCAAGGCAGGCACGTCTCATCCGTCGTCTCGTCCGTGACAGCAGGTATCGCAAGATGTCCCCCCTGACCACCATTGGCATGTGGGACTCCGTTTGCGCCGGTGAAGACAAATGGATCATTCCTTTCCGCGGCAATGCGGACGCAGTATTCGATTCCTACCTTTCGTATGAAGTCTGCGTTCTCAAGCCGTTTGTCATGGACCTCGTCGATCGCATTCATCAGGAAGGTGCAACCGACGTTCCTTTCATCAGTGATCTTAAGAGTTTGATGATTGAAGTACGCGGCGTAAATGACCTCAAGGTGCCGGGCGATTCTATCATCCGCGAAACCATCGGCGGTAGCCAGCTTGATTATTGATTCTAAAATGAAAATCGGTTGTCACTTAAGCTCATCCGGCGGATATCTCGCCATGGCTCAGACCGCAGTGTCGATCGGAGCTAATGTCTTTCAATTCTTCACCCGCAATCCTCGTGGAGGCGCGGCGAAACCGATCGACAAGACGGATGTCGCGAATTATCTCGAATACGCCAAGGTAAACGGAATTGGTCCGATTCTCGCGCATGCACCGTATACGCTTAACGCGGCGTCCGCAGACGCACATACCCGCGATTTCGCTGAAATGGTGTTTAAGGACGATTTGAAGCGCCTCGAGCTGACTCCTGGTGCGATGTACAATTTCCATCCCGGCAGCCATGTGGGACAAGGCGCGGAGAAGGGTATCGAACTCATTTCCGATATGCTCAACCGCATCTTCGATACGCTCTTTCCGAATGGTGATTGCTCGACGGGCGTGCTGCTCGAGACGATGTCCGGAAAGGGCAGTGAAATCGGTCGCAACTTTGAAGAGATTAAGGCGATCATGGATCGAGTCCATAGACCTCTCGGCGTGTGTCTTGACACATGCCATGTCTGGGACGGTGGATACGATATCGTCAACGATCTCGATGGAGTGCTGGATGCTTTTGACAAGACGATAGGTCTAAAATATCTCAAGGCCATTCATACGAATGATTCGATGAATGTTCTTTCGGCGCATAAGGATCGTCACGAAAAGATAGGCAAGGGCAAGATCGGCCTTGAAGGTTTCCGCCGCATCATCAATCATCCGATGCTACGCGACCTTCCGTTCTATTTGGAAACTCCCTGCGACTTGCAGGAGTATCGGGACGAAATCTCGCTCCTTAAATCGCTGCGAGATTAAGAAGGGGACTGATCACTCTTCGGGAATCTGCCAGTCGGAGTCGACCTTTTTCTCGGTCTCGACCTCCACCTTGGCCTTGGCCTTGGCCTTGGCCTCGACCTTGGGCTCGTCTTCCTTGTCCTCATCATTGAAATAATTGATGGCCTTGCTGTCATTAAGTTCTTCGAGAAGGGTGTCCGCCGGTTGCTTGACTTCTTTTTCAGCAACAACTTTCTTGGGAGAATCCTCGGTCTTCTCTTCCTTAGTTACAGGTTTGACCGTTTTGGTTGAATTGCGAGAAGGGGTCTTGACCTTCGTTTTACGCTTCGGAACAACAACGACGTCTTCTTCCTCATCGTCAAGATCAAGATCAATGTCGAGATCTTCCTCATCTAAATCCTCTTCGACCTCAATCACCCTTCTACGCGGCTTGCGAACAACCGTTTTCTTGGGCGCATAGAGCTCGGGATAATATTTGCGGCGATAGGCCTCAAGTTCTTCTTCCTTCTTGCGCTTCTTTTCTGCCTCTTCAGCAGCCTTCTTGTCCGCCTTCTGATCTTCCAGGAGCTTCTTCAGACGCTCAATTTCCAATTCCTGCGCAGAAGGGCCTTTGGGCTTCGCGGCTTCAATGGCGGCGGCTTCCGCTGCGGATTTCTCACGCATTGCCTTCTCAGTGGCCGCCTGGCTGTCCATAAGCTTCTTCTGCATCTCGTCCAGTTTGGTGGTCAGCGCCAGGATCGCGGTATTGTCCTGAGGCGGTTGGACGACCACCGGTGCGGCCGCCGGGGCCGGCTGCTGTTGCTGCTGCGCGAGTTTCTCTCGGTCCCGATCGTGTTCCTTCATCACGAACTCGAGCATCTTGTCATTTAGGGACTGATTACGCTCAGAAACTTTGACGAGCAAAATTAGAAACACGGCAATGACGACGGCCATGAGAATTCCAAAGAAAATTCCCATGGACAGCAGACGCTTGCGAGATTTTGCCTGTTCGGCGTCCACATACTGCTGAAACGCGCGTAGGACAGGAAAATCCTCCATAGCATCGCCTTGATCATAGACGCTTACGGCGCTATTTGGAATATCTGGCTCAATATCAGGCATTCCCGGCTTCATATCCATTTCCCTCGTTTAATGCGTGTTATGTTAACTACGATTATTTACCGCTAAAAATATACCAGTTGCGGATGTACTTCGCTGCTAGTTGGTTACGGACGTCCACAAGGCGCTTCAAAGTAATTTTTCCGGTGGCATAGATGAAACAGGTATCAGTTTTTGGATAGTTGGTCGTATCGGAAAACTTGATGACCTTGGGCGTGAGTTTCGGATCATCACCTTCAACCGTCCAATCTTCGTCAATGAAGACGAGCGTAGCAGACGATTCGTCAATCGTAAGTTCGAACGGTTGGGCAAGACGATTCTGACGATCACGCCACTTGATCGGAGGATTGAACGCACGAAAGAAAAAACCGTTGCCATTAATGCCGTTGATCTTCACCCTGACGGACTCGATGCCATCCAATACGGACGCAATGCCTGCCGCCTCATCTACAGTGAGCGATCCGTCAAACCCGACCTTAACATCCAACGGATGACGTTCCGATTCAGATTTGATCATCCGGACGATATCCGCGGCATTCGTTTTGTTAAAGACGACATCGATTTTCTTCGGCATCGAATCAGCATTCCACCGGATCGTGAAATTGACCTTCTCACCCTTCTTAAGTTCGCGCTCGGCCTTAAAAGAACTGTAGACCTCTCCCTGCGGATAAAGTCCGTTCATTACAAAGAGCGACTGCGGAAGCGAATAGAACGCCATCACCGAGCCCGGCATGTCAACCGCGGCATCAAGCTGCCCTTTCTCGTTCACCGATCCACCGGTATAGATCATCGGATTGAAGACAATACCTTCTGGAACGGTTATGTTGACGAAATTAGTTATCGCCGGTTCAAGCTCTATCGTACACCCGACTGGCCAGAGATCGCATTTCGCATTGTTCTGGGGACGTCCCACGGGAATTCCGGACTTCTCGAGTTCGCGCTTGAAATCGGCAATCGGACGATCGATGAGGAACATCGTCTCATACGCACGATCCGTATCTTTGTCCGCAAACATGAATTCGAGCGGAGTCCCCTTCTCCACGCCAGTGGCGGACGCGGTAAAGGTGAACGACGCTGCGAACAGGAGCGAAAGCATCAGGCGAAACTCTCCATTGCCTTTCTAAAACCAGACGCGCTCGAACGAATGATCTTCTCCTCAAGCGCATAACAAAGACGTACGTAACCTGAACGACCGAAGGCGCGTCCTGGAACTACGAGAACGTTCTGGGCAAGCAACGCCTCGACAAACTTAAGCTCGTCCTCAACCGGCGATTTTGCGAAGATGTAGAACGCACCCTTCGGCTCGACAAACTCGATACCAGCGCCCTTTAGGACGTCCGTCATCGCGGCGCGACGCCGCTCGTAAATCGAAAGATCGACGGTCTCGTTGCAAATCTCGGCTGCAAGGCGCTGTCCGAACACCGGCGCATTGACGAAACCAAGCGTACGATTGGTAAGCGTAACTGCGGTAATGAGCGTATCTACTTCGGGCATGGACGGATTGGCGACGAAATAACCGATACGCTCGCCTGGAAGCGATAGCGTCTTCGAAAAAGATCCGAGCACGCAGGTCCATTTCGAAATCGGCAACATCGGCGGAACTTTTACGCCATCGTATGCAAAGGCACGATAGGGCTCGTCCGAAAGAATGAAGAGCGGACGCTCCCTCGTCTCGTTCACCTTGTCCACGACTGCGGCAATCGCCTTGAGATCCCTTTCCGAATACACGCAACCCGTGGGATTGTTCGGCGAGTTGAGAATGATCGCGCGGGTGCGGTCCGTAATCGCCGCGGCGATCGCGTCAACGTCGGGACGAAAATCCGGCTCCAGCGAAGGCACCGGCTTGAGCACGCCGCCGAAGTGTCCGCAATACGCACCGTACTCCACGAAGTACGGAGAAGGCACGATTACCTCGTCCCCTTTATCGATCACCGCACGGAAGAACGCTACAATCGCGCCCGCAGCACCGACGGTCATGATGACGTCTTTGCCCTTAAGACCGATCTCCTGCTGACGGGAAAGGAACTCTGCGATCTTCTCGCGCACTTCAGGAATGCCGGCGTTGGGACAGTAGCCGACGCCGAGGGGACGAATCGCATTGGCGGCAATCTTCTCAAGCGCTGGTTTAGCGCTTGCAGGCGGGGGGACATCGGGATTGCCGATGGAAAAATCAAAGACCTTGTCTTCGCCGAATTTCTTCTTGAGCTCCATGCCCTTCGTGAACATGGCGCGAATCATCGATCCAGAACCGACGGACTTCTGGATCTCCTTGGTAACAATCTGCACTTTTACTCTTCCTCTGTCTTCAGTTCCACGTCAGGGAATATTTCCTTGAGTTGCTTGACGCGATCGGGGAACTGCTTGGCGACCTCGTTGATCATCATCTTGGCCTTGTCCACGGCACCGTTCGTCTCGGCACACACCAGATTGAGCGTCAGCGCGGCACCGGTCATGGCGTCCGCCCAGTCCTTGAGATTGAGCTTCGGCTTGGCGTTTTCACGGCCCTTGATGATGTAGATGTTGATAAGCTCATTGAGATTGCCGGGATAGTTCTTGTAGAACTTCTGCCAGGTGATCTTGGCCTTCTGCTTGCCGCGATCGAGATTCATCTCGCGCTCGTTCACCGAAGTGACCTTAGCGCCCTTCAGCTTGCCGCGGAAGACATGATCCCTTATCGACTTGACGAACACGTCATGGACGAGCTTCATATCCTTGATCTTCTTGAGCTGAAGATCAGCCGCAATCTGCGACTCGGGCATCTTGAGTTCACTCTTGAGCGTCTCGAGCTGACGGATTGCGTTCTTCCAATCGAGCTGACGGATGGAGCCGGCCGCAACGATGGTGTCGAACTTGTCGGTGACTTCCTTCGTCTCGGCCTCGACCTTCTCCTTGCGCTCGGCGGCTTCCTGTTCCTGACGCTCCTTCTCAGCCGCGGCAGTGGCTTCCTGCTTGGCCTTGCGGTCAGCTTCGAGCTTCTCGATCCTCAGACGCTTGACGGTCTGCTCAACGGTCTTTTCGCCCTTGGAGCGGATGAACGTGATGCCCTTACGCACGTTCTCGACATCCTTCGAGGTCTTGATGCCGTCCAGCATTTCCACGAGCGTCCGCGAGATTTCCGCAAGCTTCTCCATGTTCTCACGCGTGATTTCAGTAAGCGCCTCGGCCTCTGCACCCTTCTTGAGCAGCTTGCGAACCGAATGACGAATTCTCACCGCGCTGGCCTGACAGCCGTAGGCACGATCCCAAAGCTCATTCATCGCGATTACGACCTGCGGCGGCGGCGCGGCTGGAGCGGCAGCCTCTTCCTTCGCAGGAGCTGCGTTCTTCGCCGGGGCGGCTGCCTTGGCTGGCGCGGCATTAGTGGCCGCAGGCGCGGACGCCTTCGCGGGAGCCGCATTGGATGCGGCCGTAGCGGCAGCTGCCGCAGGGGCGGCGTTGGTGCCGGCTGGTGCGGCGGCGGGCGCTGCGACTGCAACCATTTCGTTGGTCGCGGCGATCGCATCGAGAAGTTCCTTGGAAGGTCCCGGCTTGAGCAATGCACCATGCTCGGGCGGCAGAATCTTCTTCAGTTCCTGAGTCGGCTTCTCAACTTCCTCAATCGCCTTGAGCGCGAAGGCGTCAAACTCGTCCGCAAACTTATTGGCACTCGTCATCGTATCCGTAACGGCCGAACGCGCCTTTGACGTACCGTCGCTGATCTGTCTCTGCTCTTCTTCGGTACGGGAGTTCTTGTCGGCGATCTGGAACCAGACGAGTCCACCGATGACGCCGCCGATGAGCAAGATGACGCCGACAACGACGCCGATGACCTTGACGGCGAGATTGCTGCTACCGCCCTCTTCGTCCTCGTCATCTTCGGATTCGGACTTGTTGACGCCGTCCTCATCTGCCGCGCCTTCGTCCCCTTCCGCGCCTTCTATTTTCTTCTTGATGACGGACGATGCACCGGGACGCTTCAAGGCCATGCGGCGTCCGCGTACCGTGCGCTTGGAAGTGACGGTGGACGACGACGCCTTCACCGCAGGCTTCTTCTCTTCGGTTGCCGCGGGAGCGCTTTCCTTGGTAAGGCCGGAAGTGAGCACTTCCTTGAACGCTTCAAGCAGCGCCTCGAAACTCGGAAAGCGATTTTCGGGTTCGAGCTCAAGCATGCGCATAACGAGCTTATCTACCGCAGGCGTGATGTCTTCACGAAGAGAACTTGGCGTCATCGGAGCGCCTTCGAAGCGCTTCTTGATGACGGCAATCATGTCATCGCCTTCAAACGGCGCGACACCGGTAAGCGCGTGGTAGAGCGTTGCGCCGAGCGAATACATGTCGGCGCGGAAATCGATTGGCTCCTTCTTTACCTTCTCAGGCGAGATGTAATAGGGAGTTCCCCAGATCTCGTCCGTATCCTTCTGCATCGCGGCAAGTCCGAAGTCCACGAGTTTGGCGTTGCCGTTCGCATCGAGAAGGATGTTCTCGGGCTTGATGTCGCCGTGGACGAAACCCTGGTCGCTCGCGCACTGAAGCGCCATCGCGGTCTGCTGGCAGATCTTGATGACGCGGGTGATATCCGTCTTGCCGGGATGGACGTTCATCAGCGAGAAGAGCGAGCCACCGGTCGCAAGCTCAAGCGCCATATACGGCATGCCGTTGAAGATGCCGTAGGAATACACCTGGACGATGTTCGGATGAATCAAGCGAGCAGCGGCCTGCGCCTCTTTCTTGAACTTCTCCACGAAGTCGGCATCGTCGCCGTACTCCTTGAGCATCACCTTCAGCGCAACGGGACGATCAAGCATCTTGTCGCGGCCCATGTAGACGCCGCCCATGCCGCCGGACCCGAGCTCGCGCTCGAGCATGAAATTACCGTTTTCTCCGAAGACGCTCGGAGTAGCGATCAGCTGTTCACTCATTTGATGATTCTCCATCCGTTGAATGGCCAGAAAACGAACGATGCGTTGCCGCGGAGAAGCGCGGCAGGAACCGGCCCCCAGTAACGACTGTCGAAACTGTTGTTGAAATTATCTCCACAGGCGAAGTACTGATCCTTGCCCATTGTGACGACTGCGGAATGTCCCTCGACCGGATGCTCGAGAACATAGGTCTCGCCCGGACGCGCCTTCATACGCTTGATGTAGTGCGTGCCCTGGGGAAGTCCATCGATGCCGGTAGTGGAGAAGATCATAACTTCACCGTTCTGCGGCTTGAAGAAATTCCACTTCCAGCGGTTGACGAAGATGAAGTCGCCGGTGGTGATCGCCCCCTTCCAGAGCGTATCACCTTCACTTACGTACTTTCCAACGATCGGTGCAACCGCATCGGTGGGTAATTTGAAGGTCTTGGTTGAGATTCCAACCGCGACATCGGCAAAGCCATCGCCCCGCGGACGCGCCCTCACAAGACCGCTCGCCGGCGCCTTGTAATCGACCACCGTCTCGCCGGTAAAGGCCCATTTGAAAACCGAGAGCGGAAAGGTGTCCCATGTGCCCTTTTCCTTGCCCGCAGTCGAATGATATCCCCAGAGCGTCTCCTGCATGGAGCCGGTGGGAATCTTAAAGGGTTCGTAAAAGTAGGCGCGAAAGGCCATGGCGACACTGATTGCAACCACCAGCGTGTCAAGCCATTCGCGTCCGTAATCCTGCCAGGATTTCTTCATTTAGATCCGCAGAATCTCCGCCGCCTTTGCGGCTGCCTTGGCATTAAGTCGGGGGACGATTTCGTCTGCTCCCGTAAAGTCCTGATAGGCAACGTGCGGATTGATGACCACCAGCGAGCCCATGCCGGCGAGGAGCGCGGCCTTGACACCGAAGCCGGAACCGGTCACGACCATCGTATGGAGACGCGATAGGCCGTTTTCCACGGTGGCGCGACGCCAGGAATCCCACTTGACCGCACCATAGCACGTCGATTCCTCGTGATAGAGGACGCAAAGATCGTCAAGGATTGGCTCGAAGACGTTCTTCACGACTTCGATATTCGCCCTCGTCGCAATCACGGTCTTGACGCCGCGACTTTTAAGGGCTTTGACGAAGTCGATGAAATCCGGTGCAATCGCAGAGTCGGCAATGACCGACGTAAGCCGTTCATTGAAGGCAATGGAAAGCTCGCGGGCGGACTTTACGGCCGTCTTCTTCGTCTTGATGACGTTGAAGTAGTCCTGGAGTCCGCCCTGGTAGTTACCGCCAGCGAGGTATTTGGCCTCGACCGTCGAATTGAACGGTATCGCATCGAGCTGCGCGAGATACTTCTTCGTGGTGTCATGAAGAAGTCCCGCGCCGTCGATCGCGGTGAAGTCATACTCTACGATTACACCTCTTGCCATATTTACTTGACCGTGCGTTTCTTGCGCGGCTTCGGCTGACCGATTTCACCGAGCATCTTGCGGAACGAACCCTTGCGCACGTTGAAGGGCTTGCCGCCTTTGATACGGGTAAATTCGCAAGCACGAATCTTCGCGCTGTCGTTCTCATCGGGACCGACCACGCCGGACTCACCGGCGAGCGCGCACTCGACCGCCTTCTCGGCGCACTTCGAGATGAGCTTGAGATCCTTAGTGCAAGGCGCGGCGGCACGGGCGAAGTAACCGGACTTGAAGACCTGCACCTTCTCCGCATGCAGCAGTTCGCCGAAACGCTTGCCGATGTATTGTCCGACATTGACCTTGTCAAGCCGCGGATGGCCGAACGCATCCACCGGCACCTCTTCACCGCGGCGGCGCATCTCGGCGATGATGTCCTTGACGCCCGCACCCTCGGAGACGAAGATGTTGACGGAATCAACTTCGTCCATGATCTTCGCAAGACGCCTGGCCTCGGCGCGGAAGTCGATCTTGCATTCCGGCACATAGACCGCATGCACGTCCTGACGCGCACGGGTGAGCTTGAAAGCGTCGACGAAAAGTCCCTTCGACTCCATCGAGGCGAGCATCTTGCGATAGACCTGCGCGGTCTTGTAGGTGAGCCAGCCGCAGTTGCGACCCAT
>DCIL01000023.1:30971-34504 GCA_002315875.1 Verrucomicrobia bacterium UBA1727
AGACGTCGTTGTCGATCGTCTTGGGAAGTCCGACGACGATGAGCGGATAGTTATTGGTCGCAAGATACGCCGCGAGATCCGCCGCGGTCGTGTTGGTGTCATCGCCACCGATGGTGTGAAGGACGTCCACGCCATCCTTGACGAGCTGATCGGCCGCCACCTTGAGCGGATCCTGTCCCTCACGGACGAGGCCGCGCTTCACGCAGTCCTTGACATTGGTAAGCTTGACGCGGGAGTTGCCGATCGGCGAGCCACCGTGCTTGGTGAGGACGAGCGCGTTCTTGCGCACCTCATCGGTAACCGGAATGGAATCGCCCTTCAGAAGACCCATGTAGCCGTTGATGTAGCCGATCATCTCAACCTTCGGCGCTTTCTTCGTATACTGGTCGATGAGGAACCCGATGGAACTGGAGAGACACGGAGCGAGACCACCCGCCGTGAGGAATGCGACTTTCTTGACTTCTTTCATTTTGTTGCTGTTTTAGTTTTGATGTGCTTACAAAGCTTTGATTACATTGACCATTTCGATCGCGGCGAGCATGGACGAAAAACCCTTGTTGCCCTGCTTGGTACCGCAACGTTCAACCGCCTGCTCGAGATTATCCGCCGAGACGACACCATCGAGAACCGGCACCCCGGTCTCAAGTGAAATCTGACTGAAGGCACGGGCCGTGGTCTCGTTGATGAGATCGGCATGTGTCGTCGCTCCGCGCACCACCGCGCCAAGCGAGACAACCGCGTCATATCCATTGCGCGCAAGCTTCGCGGCCGCAAGCGGAATCTCATAAGCCCCGGGAACCTTCACCAGCGTGAGTTTCTTCTCGTCACCGCCATGCCGCACAAAAGCGTCCACGGCACCCTTCACCAGCTGTTCGGTCAGAAAAGAGTTGAAGCGGCTAACGACAAGCGCGATCTTCATTCCCTTCGCATCCAGCATTCCGTCAATTTCTTTCATCTTTTATTTCCTAATTTAAACTTAATAGACGGTATTATATCAAAATAGCCGTCCATTAATCAACTGCGGTTCATTTCTTCGAACGAACGCACCATGCAGGCGCCGAGCAGAAGAATCTGACAGCTGATGTGCACCCATGCGAGTACAATCGGCAAGAATGCGAAGGAACCATAGAGTACAGAGGATTTGGCAATGCCAATCTGCGCAACCGCGCAAAGCTTGAGCCACCCACCCATCAGCACCGCCGCGATAAGTCCACCACGCCAGGCCGAACGGATTGAAACGCGGCAATTAGGAATCACCCAGTAGAAAAAGCCGAAGCTGAGGGAGGAAAAGAGAATCATCGTGGTAATGCGGAAAAGCGAGGAGTCCAACACCCAGATGAGTCCGTCGCTCGCCCACTTGGTAAGCCAGGTGGACCCCATCACGGCGACAATGATGTCCTTTACGACATTGAGAATCGGCAGCGACATCGCAACCGTCATGAGAATCGGCAGCACGATCATAATGAACAGATACATGTACGCCCTTTTCCAGATTGGCCGCGCCGTGTCCACCGAAAAGATCCGGTTGAAGCTGTTCTCTACCGAGCCGAGAGATGAAATTACGGTCCACAGAAGAAAGCCGAAGCCAATCCATCCGAAGGTGTCGATGTCGAATTTCTCAATGCGCTCGAACAACGTGTTGGCGATGAACCGAGCCTGACGGCCGAACTCCTCCGCGGCAATTCGTTTCTTCTTTTGCTCCTCGTCCGTCATCCCGGGCAGCATGGAAAGAAAATTGTTCTTCTGCCCGTCCTCGACGTTTTCAATCAAAAGATCGATCTGACGGTTGATCTCGTTCTTCGCAAACTTGTCTACGTTGCAGGCCTTGGCCGCCACGAGAATGCAGCAGAGAATCGGCACCATCGCCAGCAACGCGAAGTAGGAAAGTCCCGCCGCATGCGTAATGCAATCATTGTCGAGAAAGGCGAGAACAACCTTCTTCGACCATCCGTAGAACTGAACGATGGATTTCGGAAGTCGCATCTCAGCTGTAATAAGACAGCCGCCGCTCCATCCGTTCCATGGCATAGGCGACGAGATAGTTGAAGATGTAGTAGAAAACGCCTGCAGCGATGAGCGGAGTCATCGAGGTGTTCGCCGAAGAGAGTTGCTTGGCGATGGTGAACATCTCGGTAACCGCGATGGTAAACGCAAGCGAGGTATCCTTCACGAGCGTGATGACCTCGTTGCCGATCGCCGGGATGACGCGCTTGATGACCTGCGGAAGAATGATGCGGAAGAAGGCAACGCGCTTGCTGAAGCCGAGCGCCGCGGCGGCCTCATGCTGTCCTTGATCGATCGAAAGAATTCCGCCGCGATAGATCTCGCCGAAATACGCCGCGTAATTGAAACCGAAAGCAAGTACCGTCGCGAGGATTCGCGGATAGCGGGAGAGCGGAAGCCCGAAGAAGATGTAGGGCGAGAAATAGACGAAGATGATCTGCAGCATCAGGGGCGTTCCACGCACCACCGAAATGAAGACCCGGAAGACAGTGCTTACCAGGGGATTGGAACTCATGCGCCCGAACGCAATGACAAAACCGAGCGGCAACGCCAGGAGAAGCGTGAAGAAGAAGATCTCCACGGAGACCATCAGGCCTCCGAGAAGATCGGTGATCATCGGTATGAGTTGCATTAAAGCGGCATTTCCGTTTCGGTGGACGTAGTCAGATCCTTAATGCGAACAACACCTTTCGCGACGTCATCGGGACCGATGAAGACCGCCTTGGCGGCCGAGGATTGTCCGGCATGGGAGAAGAACTTCTTCGGCTTCTGACTGTGAAGCGCAAGCTCTACGCACTCGCCCTGAGCCCGCAGCTTCGCAGCGAACTTGAGAGCCGCATCGCGCTCGGTCGGGAACATGAAGCCGACCGCCACGCCCTTGCGTTCGGCCGCGGCGTTTTCGCCGAGACGGGACTTCAAAAGTTCGGTGACCACGACATCGCCGAAACCGAGTCCAACCGCAGTCGCCGGCTCACCGCCGATGGTGGTTAAGAGATTGTCGTAGCGTCCACCGCCGAAGATCGCCCGGAACTCACCCTTGGTGTCAAAGGCCTCGAAGACGATGCCCGTGTAATAGCTGAGCCCGCGAATCACCGCAATGTCGAAGACGAGCGCGTCCGCGAAACCTGCAATCTCCGCAAGATGGAAGAGTTCGACGAGTTCGGGACATTCTGCGTAACTCTTCGTCTCCATGATCTTGAAGGTCGCTTCGATCTCAGCTTCGGAAAGTCCGCCGTCCTTCAACATCGCTGCAATCTCGCTATCGGGCATCTTGCCGCGCTTGTCGAGCGCCAGAAAGACCTGCGCGTGCTTTTCCGCGGCGATTCCGCTCTTGGCAAGAAGTTCGCCGAGGAACTTGCGCGAGGAAACGTGGACCTTGAAGTCGTCCGTCGTAAGTCCCATGCGCCGCAAAGCGTCCACCGCCGCCCCGAGCACTTCGGCTTCGGCGAGAACGGACTCCTCGCCGACGATGTCAACGTTCCACTGATAATGCTCGCGCTTGCGGCCCTTGGTCATGCGCTCGTAACGGA
>DCIL01000023.1:34528-36442 GCA_002315875.1 Verrucomicrobia bacterium UBA1727
GCGCGATCGTCGTCCACTTGATCGGAAACGAAAGCTCCTTCTGCCGCTGCGCGACCATACGCGCGAGCGTAGGCGTCATCTCGGCACGAAGCGCGATGTGACGTTCGGACTTGTCGAAGAAGTGATAGATCTGCTCTCCGACCTCCTCGCCCGCCTTGCGCGCCAGAAGCTCGTAGCTTTCAACCACGCAGCTGTCGTAGGACTGGAAGCCGGCCGCCTCACCGGCCGCACGGAACGCATCGAACACCTTGTTGCGCCAGCGCATGTCCTCTGGATAAAAGTCGCGCATTCCGCGCGGCGCTTCGAAACTGATCTTATCTGCCATTGCGATTAATCCTTAACCAAACGGTCCTTTTTGAAAGTAAAGAAGAAACTGACGGACATCAGCGCCGCGGCAAGCACGTACGACAATCCCATCAGCAGAAAACCGATTTCAAAACCGCGAACTCCGAGCCGGTCCGAAAGCGCGCCCATCACAACGCCGGAAAGTCCACCGAAGAAGAACGCGAAGAGCGTGAAGATTCCAACGCCAGTCGAACGGTACTCAGGCGCAAGCACATCAAAGAGCGAAGCGTGGGTATTTACCTCGAAAAGTCCACGGAAGATTCCGTAGAAGACGGTCATCGCGATCATCATCGCGGGGACGGACGAGAACCCGATCATCGCAATCGCCGGAGCTCCCGCAAGGAGCGCGACGATCTGCAAACCGAGACGGAAGCGCGGATAGCGTCCCGCAAAACGATCGGAGATGAAGCCGCCCGCGAGAATCGCCGCGAATGCGAAGAGATGATGGTAGAGCATCGTCTTCGCACCAGCCTCGCCCACCGAAAGCGCGAACTTCTGGGCCATGAACTTGGGCGCCCAGAAAAGATACGCGTTGTTGACGAAGACGATTGCGATGAAGCCGCACATCGCGAAGAAAGCGGACGGATTGGAGAAAAAGGCCTTGTATCCGATCAGGAAATTCCGCGAACGCTCCCGCGTGGCCGAGACCCGATTGCGATCTTCGTCATTCTCCTTGAGAAGGAAGATGAAGCTCAAACCCAGAAGGCACCCTGCGACACCGAAGGCGATGAACACGTTGCGCCAGCTGCCGAGAAAGCCGAGCGCCCAGGCGACGATGAGACCGGACGTGAGAAGTCCGAAATAGAGCGACCCCTGGTGAATGGATAGCGCGAGCGAAAGCGTCTTCTTGTGATACGAGGCGATGAGCGGCGGATAACACGGACCGTAGAAGCTCTCGCCGACTCCAGTCGCGACCGACCTGAAGAACATAACCACGAAGAACGCGGGAATCACCAACGCACCAATTCGCCAGTCGCCCACAAACCCCATCATCACCGTCATCAGCGACCAGGATATGAGCGAGAGCGTGATTACCCACTTGCGCGAGAAACGATCGCCGATCGGTCCTGCAATCATCGCCATGCCCGCAAGCGTCCAGGAAAGGACGGTATTGATCCAGCCGATCTGGACATCGGTGAGATGCAGCTCGTTCTGAATCGGAATCGTCAGCAGACCGAACAGCGCCCGATCAGCCTGATGGAAGAAGAACGCGCATGAGAGAAGCGCTACCAGAATCCACTTGTAGTTCTTGCTCATGCGCGATCTTTCGTTCCTGATATCAGTTCTTCAGCTGATTGACCTTGTGACTGACGGCATCGTTGCTGATCTGCTCCATCGGTCCGTTGAGTATGAGCCGGAGGAAGAACAACGTCGCGAGCATCAGGATGATCGAAATCGGCAGCGCCACCCACGCCGAGCCGACGAACGGCGCGATGAGATAGGAGACGAACGAGACCGCGGCGACGGTGAGCGCGTACGGGAGCTGAGTGTTGACGTGCATGACGTGATTGCACTGAGCGCCGGCCGAGGCCATGATCGTCGTATCGGAGATCGGCGAGCAGTGGTCGC
>DCIL01000023.1:36592-36721 GCA_002315875.1 Verrucomicrobia bacterium UBA1727
CGAAGATGATCGCCGGCAGGAAGTTGTAGAGACCGGCCGCAGGCCCGTTGATGATGTCGGAGATGAACACCTTCGCGCCGAGCGCATCGGTCATGCCCTTCAGCGTCCACGCGCAGCAGAGAATCATGA
>DCIL01000023.1:36752-41929 GCA_002315875.1 Verrucomicrobia bacterium UBA1727
CCATCGCCTTGAAGCCCTCCGGGAAACCGTCCATGCAATCGCGGAACGAGATGACGCGGCGGCAGATGTAGAAGATGACCGCGAAGACGATCGCGACGATCGAACCCAATACGAGACCGACCGAGGCATCGGAGTTGGAGAACGCGACCATGAAGTTATGGAACGCCTCCCCTTCCTTGAAGAATCCACCGGAATAGATCATGCCGATGACGCACGAGATGATCAGCACGATGACCGGAATGATGAGGTCGATCACGCGGCCGCGATCGTTCTTCGCGAGCGCCTCGGTCGCCTCTTCAAGTGCAGCGGCATCCGGCTCTCCCGCGGCAACTGCCGTCTCATGGCGTTTCATCGGTCCGAAATCGAACTTCATCAGCGCCAATGCAAACATCATGATGATCGTGAGGATCGCGTAGAAGTTGTAGGGAATCGCATTGATGAAGAGCGAGAACCCGCTTTCGGCTCCAGCGCCCTTCGCGAAGCCCGCAACCGCGGCGGCCCAGGAAGAGATCGGGGCGATGATGCAGATCGGCGCGGCGGTCGCGTCGATGAGATAGGAGAGTTTCGCGCGGGACACCTTCTTCGCGTTGGTCACGGGACGCATCACGCTGCCCACGGTGAGGCAGTTGAAATAGTCGTCCACGAAAATGAGCATGCCGAGGATGATCGTCGCGATCTGAGCACCGACGCGGCTCTTGATGTGCGTCTGCGCCCAGCGTCCGAACGCCGCGGACGCGCCGGTCTTGTTCATCATCGCCACAAGCGCACCCAAGAGGACGAGGAAGATCAAGATGCCGATGTTGTAGGAGTCGGCGATCTTGGATATGAAACCATCCTGCATCACGTGCGTGATCGTCGTCTGGAAAACACCGATGAAACCATCCGCCTTCCACGCGTAGAGAACACCGCCCGAGACGATGCCGACGAAGAGCGAGGAGTAGACCTCTTTGGTGATGAGCGCGAGGAGAATCGCCAGGAGCGGAGGAAAGATCGCCCACCAGGTACCGAAGAACGGCTCCTGAGCACGGACGGTCTCAAGCGCTTTCTTCTCGTGTTCGGCAAAACGATTTACCTTGACCTCCTTGCCGTCCGCCTTCTGCACCTCGACATCGTTCTGCACGTTCTCGGCATAGGCATCGACATACGCCTTGGCCGATTCGAAGTCGGCGAGGTTGTAGTCCTTCTTCTCACCGTCGACGGACACCGTCACGGGGATTTTCGTGTTTTCGGTCTTGTTTTCCGCAAACGCGAACGCCGCGGACATCATCAACACAACTGCAAGGAGTTTTTTCATATTGAATGATTAATTTGTATTAGTTGCCACGTATTATACCAAAAAAGCGAAGAGCAGTGAGAATGCCGCGGTGACGGGGAAGTACGACATACGCAAGGCGTTGCTTCCAATTGAACCAACTGGCGGCAAAATGGTGAATGGCGCGAGTATCTTCCGTCAATCTGATCTTGCCCGCACAAGTGCCCTTCGGGTTGAAAACCGCCGCAGGAAGCAATGTGCGCGAAGGAAACGCGGCAATTATCTCATTTGCGATCGCGGGACAGGTTTCGGAAAGATGGCAGGCAGGATCGAATTCCATCGCCTCATAACGCCGCGCAATCGTCATGCAGACCTCATCCCCCTTCTCCGCGGCAAAGCCGAGTCCAGGATCCACCCACCGCGGCGAATCGGTCGAAAGCGCGAAGAACGGGCCCGCCTCGATGAGATCGTCAATCGGCTTTATGAGCTCGACGTCCATGTCGAGATAAACCCCGCCTTCCGCGGCAATCACCGCGAACCGCGCCCAGTCACTCGCGAATGCCCACTTGCGTGATGCAAGGGCGGACTCTACAAACGGCGGCAGCTTCCCCTCGGAATCCGCAAACCTGCCGCGAAGCATCTCCACGTTCCATTCGCGAATCTCAAACGCCGGCGCGAACTCGCGCCAGCTCGCCTGGCAGCGCGTCACCAACGCGCTCTTGCGCTCGCCGCTGAACCAGAAACAATGGATGACCTTCGGTATCACCGCCCTCTACCCTCTACCCTCTACCCTCTACCCTCTACCTTTCGAACGAGAACCAGTGATGAGAGAAGCGACAGAAGAATCGGCAGCAGGACGAGGTCAAGCGCCATCGTGAGCACGAGCGGGGTGAATTCGATGCACTCGTCCTTTGAAAGCGCCTCGAGCGGAGAAAGCGCGGACACGGGACGCGTCACCGCCGCGGCGGTCTTAGTGATCGCAAGCCCGACTCTGTCGGCACGCGACATATCCATCGAAGACGGATATTGCTCTACGACACTCGGTCCCATCTCGGCCACGAGCAGCATTGCGAAGGCCGTGAACAGCGCGACGGGACGGCCGAGTCCGCAAGAAAGCAGCACGCCGAAGGAAAGCACCATCGACAGAACCGCCACCAGCTGCAAATAGGCACGCAGAAGATTCCATCCAAACGAATCGGCTCGGCTGAGGATATTGAGATCACGCCGCGGACGAAGCATCAGCGAGGATTTGCCGCGGTTCGTGAACTTGAGCTCGCCATTGCTTCTGAAATCAAAGACCGCCACGCTCTGCGTCTGATTGGAGACCGAGAGTTGGTTTTCGCCGGACGCGAAGACGCCGCGGATTTCCTGCCGCATCTCGAACTGATTGGTGAAACGCATCCGGACGCGCTCGCCACCGCTGGAAAAGGTCCAGACCGCAGTCTCATTCGTAGCGATCGTATCATATCGATCAATCGCCCGCTGCTCGAGAAGCTTGATTACCTCCGCCTTCTTCGCCTTGCGAATCGCCTCCGGAGTCCTGGGCGACTTCATGTACTCCTCGTACATCCGCTCCGCTTCCTCGGCGGGGGACGGCATCAGCGGCGAAAGGACATGGCTGCAGGGACGCGACACGTCGTCCTTCAAGGCAAGGACGACCGAAGAAACCCCGAGCACGATTGCGCCGAGAAAAACATGCGCGGCGATTTTTCCAAGCGCCACAAGCGTATGACGGACTGGCCTTACGAGCGTGAGCATGAGCCGCTTTTCCGTCCGCTCGCGCGCAACGGATCCACAAGCGGACGCAAGCAGCGAAATCAAAGTCAGCGCGAAGACACCGCCGAGCGAATAGCGGACATACAGTTCGCGCGCTCCAGCGAACGTGCCGTCACCCACGATAAGGCGCGGCAGAACGAGCATCCAGAGAACGGACGCAACCAGCAACAGGATTGCCGTGCGCGAACGGGATAGCGCCTTGAGTTCGAGCAGGACAACTTCGAGTAAAGCGCGCATCATCGCCTCACGACTTGAGGAACTCGGCAAGCTGGAACTCTTCGGGATTGCCGACCTTGGCAAGGAAGAACGACTCGAGACTCGTGCCGAGTTCCGCAACCTTGCCTTCGGCGACTGCGAGACCGTGATTGACGATCATCACCCGATCGCAGATATCTTCGGCGTCCGCCAAGAGATGCGAGGTCATAAGCACGGTCATGCCGCCCGCGGCCAGCGCCTTGACGAGGGTCTTCACTTCCTTCGTCGAGATGGGATCGAGTCCCGAAGTCGGTTCGTCAAGAATCAGCAGTTCGGGCTTTCCGATAAGCGAGGACGCAAGCGCCAGCCGCCTGCTCATTCCTTTCGAGAAACCGCCTACTGCGCGACTGCCGACATCCTGAAGTCCAACCATCTTCAGAAGCTCCACGGCTCGCGATGTCGTCTCGCGGCGGGAGAGTCCGGAAAGTCCGCCATAGTACTCGAGCGTCTCGCGTGCAGTCAGGAACGGATGGAGATAAGATAGTTCAGGAAGATAACCGAGTTTCTGCCGCGCTTCGACCGAACGCGGGGAGAGTCCGAAAAGCCGCACCGAACCGGCGCTCGGCTGAAGCAGTCCGAGAATCATCCGAATGGTGGTGGACTTGCCGGATCCGTTGGGACCGAGCAGTCCGAAAACCTCACCGCGCTTTATCTCAAGGGAGAGTCCACGAACGGCTTCCACCGTCGGCCTCAGCCAGAAGTCGCGGAAGGTCTTGCGGACCTCCTTAAGCTCGATTACGGACTCCGCCTCCACGACCAGTTCAGTGAAGAATCAGCGAAGCGAGCTCAATCTGGTACTTCTTGGCGATCTTCGCCGCGGTACCGTCCGCAAAGATATTGAGAAGCTCCGCCTCGACTTCGTCCTTAAGCTCGACATTGCCCTTCTTGAAGCCGATGCCATACGTCTCGGTCATCACGATTTCCTTGAGCATCTCGAACTTGCCGGGCAGGTCGGACATTTTCTTCTTCGCGACACCGATGTCCATCGCCACCGCATCGACTCCGCCCATGTTGAGCTCGTTGACGGCCTGGTTGTAGTTGGGCATGACGACGAGCTGCTTGAAGGTCTTGCCGAGCGCTTCCTTGTCACCCTTGGCGGAAAGCGCCTTCTGCACTGGGGTATCGGTCTGGACGCCCACGATCTTGCCGGCGAGATTGGCAAGCGACTTAATGGGAGAGCCCTTCTTCACGAGCACGACCTGGGAGTTGTCCACGTAGGGCTTCGTCCAGGTATAGCCGTTCTCGCGACCCTGCATCGTGAAGCCGTTCCAGATGCAATCGATCGAGCCGGAGTTGAGCTCCATGTCCTTCGAATCCCAGTTGATCGGATTGGCGACGAACTTCCATCCCTTGCGCGCACAGACCTCACGGGCGAGATCGAGATCAAAACCCTTGTACTCGTTGCCGTCCTTAAAGCCGTAAGGCGGGAAGTCGGCATCGAATCCAACGGTGAACTTCTTGACACCATCGTCCTGGGTGCATCCGAAAAGCGCGGCCGCGGCCGCTACTGCGATCATAAGTTTCTTCATTGTGCATTCTCCTTCTTTTGAATGAAATCCTTCATGAGATTGATCTCCTCATGGGAGATCCGATCATCCTGCAGAACGCTGCGGAGCATCGACTTGAGCGCGAGGAGCTCATGGGCGCCTTCACCCGAAACCTTACCGAGAAATTCGCCGAGACGTCCGTCATGCTTCTGATCGAAAATCTCCGTTGGCGTTCCTTCCGCGGCGATGCGTCCGCCCTCGAGAAAGAGAACTCGGCTGGCGACATCACGCGCAAAGCGCATCTCGTGGGTCACGACCACCATCGTCATGCCGTTCTTGGCAAGCGACTTCATGACGTCCAGAACCTCGCCGACCATTTCCGGATCGAGCGCCGAAGTCGGCTCGTC
>DCIL01000023.1:41972-50069 GCA_002315875.1 Verrucomicrobia bacterium UBA1727
GCTCCATCGCGAGGGAACGGACGATTGCAACGCGCTGCTTCTGTCCCCCCGAAAGCTGCTGCGGATACGCCTTCGCCTTCTCTTCGAGTCCGACCATCTTCAGAAGTTCCATCGCCTTCTTCTCCGCCTCGGCCGCGGGGACGCCGCGCACGAGTTTCGGAGCGAGGGTGATGTTGTCGAGAATCGTCAGATGCGGGAAGAGATTGAAATGCTGGAAGACCATGCCCATCTCGGAGCGGACGGCATTCTTGGTCTTCTCGTCGGCCTTGACGATGTCGATGCCGTCGAAAACGATGGAGCCCTCCGTCGGCTGTTCGAGGAGGTTCATGCACCGAAGGAACGTCGACTTGCCGCCGCCCGACGGACCGATCATCACGACGACCTCACCCTTGCGGATGTCGGTGGTGAGGCCCTTCAAGACCTCGAGCTTGCCGAAGCTCTTCTTAAGTCCCGTAATCTTCAAAAGCGTCTCTGCCATATCTTTAACCTCTCACGAATCGTTATGCACCGGATCAGCACCGGTATTCCTCAGATGACGTTCGAGCTTGCCCAAGAGCCAGGTGAATGTCATGACCAACACAAGATAGATCGCCGCGACCGTGAGATACGGCAGATAAACCGAGTAGGTCTGGCTACGGATGATGTCACCGCCCTTGGCAAGATCGATAAGCGCGATGTAGCCGACGATCGAGGTATCCTTCATCAGCACGATGAACTCGTTGCCCAGCGCAGGCAACACGTTGCGCACCGCCTGCGGGATGATGATTTTGAGCATCGTCTTCCAGTAGCTGAGGCCGAGCGCGCGCCCCGCCTCCATCTGTCCCGGATCGATGGACTCGATACCTGCCCTAAGAATCTCGGCCTGATAAGCGCCGGAGTTGATGCCGAAGGCGAGAATGGCGATGAGAATCTTTGAATCGACCGAACGAAGGATGATGTAGTAGGTGATCAAAAGCTGCACCACCATCGGGGTGCCGCGGATGACCGTAAGGTATATCTTCGAAAGCGCATTGGCAATCTTGAAATATCCGTACTTGTCATGACTCGATCGGATCACCGATACGAGGAAGCCGATGAGAAGACCGAGGAGAATGGCAAAGAGAGCGACCTCGAGAGTAACCCCGAGACCGCTCAGCAGATAGTCATACCGTCCGTTCTTTACGAAACAGAGCGAAAAATCATCTATCAACGATTGCCACATACTATCCTCTACCCTCTACCCTCTACCCTCTACCCTCTACTTTCTCATCTCTACTTTCTCATCTCTCATCTCTCATCTCTACCCTCTCACTTATCCTTCAACGCGTCCGATTCCTTGGTGAACTGATCGATCCACTTCTGGAGCTGCCCGCTCTTCTTGAGCTCGGCAATCGTCTCGTTGATCGTCTTGAGAAGCTCGCTCTGGCCCTTCTTGATCGCGACCGCATACTCTTCGCTCGTGATGAAGTCGGAAATCGCCAGGTCTGGCTCACCTTTAACGCAGTTCTTGGCAGGATCGATATCGGCAATCACGAATTCTACGCGGCCGGACTTGAGCGACGCACAGGCCTCGGCCGGGGACTTGCTGCGCTCCGGTTCCTGCTTGAGCTGCTCGAGAACGAACGTCTCGGACGTGGTGCCGCTCTGAACGCCGATCTTCTTGCCCTTGAGCTGTTTGACATCCTTGAAGGGATTGCTCTTCTTGTAGATGACGACGATGCCGGTCTTCACGTACGGAATCGAGAAATCGACGTTTTTCTTGCGATCCTCGGTGACGGTGATGCCGGCCGCGGCGAGATCGGCCTTGCCGGAAATGACCGCCGGGATGACGGAATCGAAGTCAACGGTCTCAGCCTGGAATTCCCTGCCGAGCTTATTCGCAACCGCGCGGCAGATCTCGACATCGATGCCGACGATCTCCTGTCCGCGGAGAAATTCATACGGAGGGAACGTCGCCTCGGTAATCATCTTGAGCTTGTTGGAATTCTGTTCGCCACAGCCAACGAGAATCGCAGCCATCGCCGCAACCATGAAGAATTTTGATTTCATTTGCCTATAGTCCTTTCAATAATGTTTCGTATTATATCAAATCCCGACTGGGGAATAAATGCTTACGGCGTTACTTCTGGCCGAAGAACTTCTTCACCGTGGCGGTGGAGAGCTTGGGACGACGCATGTTGTCGAAGCAGCCTGCGATCGAGCCGCCGAACATGGCAGAGCAGTTCTTCGCGCAATAACGCTGGCGGGTGCGGCCGTCGTTCATCTGCCAGATCGCAAAGCCGACACAATCGGGATTCGCCCACAAGGTCTCGAAGATGTCCGTCAGATACTCGTCCTGGAAATCCTCGGTGCTGATGGACGCATTGAGCGCCTCGCGCTCGCCGTACATGCCGCAGCAGCCGGATTCGGAGATCATGATCGGCTTCTCGGGATAGAGCGCGCGGAAGCGGGCGATCACGTCGTTGAAGTGCTCGTTGACCTTCTTCTTCAGCTCCGCCTTGGTTCCGGGCTTCATCGGAATCGTGCCGGGATACGCATTGAACGCCACGATGTCGGTGTTCACGTTCGCAAGATCCATGTACTTCTTGGCGACGTTGTTGCAGGCGAAGGTGATGAGACGTCCCGTCTCCTCGGCACGAATCGTATCGATCAGACGGTTTATGAAGGCCGCTCCCTCCTTCTTGGCGCTCGCCGGCTCGTTGAGGAAGGCGAAGATGATGACCGATGGATGGTTGAAGCTCGTTCTCACCATCTCCCGTGTCTGCTTGATCTGCATCCGGCACCATTCCTCGTCTGAGAACTCATTCGGCGGAAACGCATTCTTGTTCGTGGTGTAGTCCTGACCGTTGCCCCATCCGAGCGACTCCTCCCAGATGAGAACGCCCATCTCGTCGCAGAGGTCGAGGAAGCGCTGGGACTGCTGATAGTGCGCCCCGCGGAGAAAGTTGCCGCCGAGCGCCTTGAGGTTCTGCAGATCCTGGATCATCGTCGCCTCGCTGGTGGCGGAGCCCTCGTTTTGCCGCGACTCGTGACGGTTGAAGCCCTTGAGGAAGAGTTCCTTGCCGTTGAGGTATATCTTGCGGTTCTTCGCTTCGATCTGACGGATGCCGAAGCGCACTTTCTGTCCCGCGACCTCGATCGTCGTCAGATTGGGCGCCTCCGGCGACCAGAGCTTGGCGTTCGGCAGCGTGCGCTCCTCCCACTTGCCGTCCTCGACCTTGACCGCGATCTTGCGCTTCGCCCAATCTACGGTCTTCACGAACACCTTGGGTTCGCGCTCGACGATCTTGACGCCGTGGTAGAATCCACCGTAGAAATAGAAATCGTAATACGGACGCGCCAACTTGACGCGCGGCCATTCCATCACGTTGTCGAGCGCGGCAAAGATCGTGTGTTCGCCCTTCGCGAGCGGACCGACCGGAATCTCAAGGCGCGCGTAGGGATAGGGATGAACACCGAGATCGCGTCCATCGACCGCGAACTTCGCGCGGATGCCCATGCCGTCCACGACGAGCACCGCGTCCTTCATCTCGCGATCGAGCGTAAACGTGCGGCGGTAGAGTCCCGTGCCGTGCTTCATATACCAGTTAGGACACACGTCCCAGCATCCCGGCACGATCATCGTCGCGTCCGCGGCGAAATCAGGTTTCGCCACATCTTCGAGAATCTGGTCTTCCTTGAACGAGAACTCCCAGCTGCCGTTAAGACAGACTGCCATCATCACTGCCATCAATGCATTCATTTTATTTCTCCTTGGTTATGTAAATCTTCGCCATGTCGGTTCGGTAGGCGGACTTCTCCGAGATGTCCAGTTCCTCGAAGAGCTTCTCGCCGGGACGCATCCCGGTGAACACGATCGGAATGTCGACATACGGCTTGTAACCCATCTGACGGATCATATCCTCCGCGAGATCCACGATCTTCACCGGCTCGCCCATATCGAGCGTGTAGATCGCGCATTCGCTGCGAGTCGCGGCCTGAAGAACGAGTCCCACCGCCTCGCTGATGCTCATGAAATAGCGCTTCATCCGCTCATCGGTGATCGTTACCGGTCCCCCCTTCGCGATCTGCTCGCGGAAGAGCGGCACGACTGAGCCGGACGATCCGAGCACGTTGCCGAAACGGACCGCACAGAACGAGCACACGCCGCCGTTGAGCTTCATAACTTCCTGCTCCGCGGCAAGTTTGGTGCGTCCCATCACCGAGACCGGATTCACCGCCTTGTCCGTCGAGATGAGCACGAAGCGTCGCACTGAGAACTTCACCGCGAGCGCGGCAAGGCGCGCCGTCGCCTCGGTATTGTTGCGCCAGCCCTCCTCGGGATTCGCCTCAACCATCGGCACGTGCTTGTACGCGGCGGCATGGAGAATCACTTCGGGACGATACTTCTCGAGCACCTCGGCCATCGCCGACTCGCTCGCGACATCCTTCATAAGCGGCACGTAATCGGTGAAGCCGAGTCCGTGCAATTCGCGGTCGATGTCGTAAAGCGCCTTCTCGCAACGCTCGATGAGCACGAGCTTGGCGACATTCATCGCCGAGAGCTGCCGCACGATCTCGGACCCGATCGAACCGCCCGCACCGGTGACGAGCACAGTACGGTTGTGGAAGAATTCCAGAGCCGACGCGGCGTCCATCGTCCTTACCGCACGCTCCAAGAGCTTCTCGTCGTTGATGCGACTGAGGGCGATCCAGCTCCAGAGCACGCGCCAGCCGGTGACGGTGACGGTCGCGAGGAAAAAGGTGATGACGGTGATCGAATAAGGCGGACGAATATGAGAGAAGCTCTCGAACGGCAGGAAAAGCCGCAGACAGGTCATCACCACGCAGGCAGCGGCAGTGGCAAAGCAGAAGCGCACGAGATCACGGATGCGGAAGCGCCGCCAGGCGACCGAATATCCACCGCAGGCGAGAAACGCGGCAAAATGGACGACCGCCACGGTGATGAAGGAGAAGGCAACGTCTCGCCATCCCCAGCGCGGCGGTTGAAAATCGAAGCGCAGCAGGAACGCTCCGACATAGGCGGCCGAGAGCGCGGCAAGATCGACAATCGCTCCGCCGACTCGCGTCAGCAGGAACTTCACCCAGGCCTGACCGTTCCTCGTCATCTCCTACCTACCCTCCGCCCAGTCCACAAGGCCGGACACGATCGCCCGCGCGACGAGAAGCTGTCGATCGGCGTTCGCACAATCCTTTTCACCTTGCGGATGCGAGATGAAATCGGCCTCGACGAGACAGCTCGGAATCTCGGGATTGCGCGTCACCGCAAAGTTGGCGCGCAACACGCCCTGTCCATCGACGAGATTGAGAAGCGCGATCGTCATGCGCTTGCTGATGGCGGACGCCAGACCTTCGCCCAAATCGTTCCAGGCGTAGACGGCGTGATAGCGGACGCTCTTCGGATTCTTCCCCGCGGCCGGCGCATTGTGGTGAATCGAAACGTAGGCGTCGGCCCCGGAACAATGCGCGAGCTTGGGACGGTTGTAGAGTTCCGGAAACGAATCGTCCCACCGCGTCATCTCGACATGGAAGCCGCGCTCGCGCAATAGTGCCGCGACCTTGAGCGCCAACGCGAGATTGACGTCCTTCTCCTTGATTCCGGTCGGACCTACCGCTCCGTTATCCTCACCGCCGTGGCCGGGATCGATCACGAACGTGATCGCATCCGGCGCCTTGCCCTTCGGACGCACTTGCGGCACCTCTGAAGCGTACGGCAGCTTGGAGTATGTCTTCGCCACGGATTATTCGGCGGTGAAGCGGTATTCGGTGCGGCTGCGGAAGGTCTCGCCGGGACGCAGCACTGTCGTCGGGAACTCGGGATGATTCGGCGAGTCGGGAGCGTGCTGGGTCTCGAGCGCGACACCCGCATACTGAACGTACTTCACGCCAGCGGTCTTCGCATCGAGAGTTCCGTCCATATTCTGCGCCCCGTACATCTGCATGCACGGCTCGGTGGTGAAGACATCGAGGCGACGGCCGGACAGCGGATCGCGCATCACGCAGGCGAGCTTCATCTCACCCGTCTTGCCGCGGAGGAAGAAATTGTGATCGTACCAGTGATCCATCTGCGCAATCGACTTCTCCGCCGCCATCCACGCCGCCTTGGAGCCGATCGCACGGAACTGGCGGAAATCGAAGCCGGTGCCGGCGACCTTGGCATTGCCGGTCGGAATGAGTCCCTCGTTCGTCACCGTATACTCATCGGAATTGATCATCAGTTCCTGCTTGAGGCAGTTGCCGCTCGCCTCGCCCGCGAGATTCCAGTACGAGTGATGGGTGAGATTGAGCACCGTCGGCTTGTCCGTAACCGCCTCGTAGTCAATCGTCCAGACGTTGTTCGGCATCACGCGATAGGTGACCGTGCAAGTGACCTTGCCGGGAAAGCCCATCTCGCCGTCAGCCGAGACGTAGGTGAGCTGCAGTCCGGCGCCGCCCGGCACCGCAAACGGCTTCGCCTTCCAGACCTTGGTGTCCCATCCGTCGGGACCGCCATGCAGGTTGCAATGACGCTTCGCCTTGACCTCGTTGAGCGGCAGCTGATACTCCTTGCCGTCCAGCGTGAACTTGCCGTCGGCAATGCGGTTGCCGAATCGACCGATCAGCGTGCCCATCGAAAATCCGTTCTTCTCGTATTCCGCCGCAGTGTTCCAGCCGAGCGTGACATCGGCGAGATTGCCGTGGCGATCGGGAGCATAACAGCGCACGAGGCGCCCGCCGTAGTCGGTGACCTCGAGCGTAAGGCCGCCGCGCGACTTGAGCGTAAAGAGGCGCGTCATCTGTCCGTTCGAAAGCTTTCCGAACTGGCGCACCGGAGTGTTGTCGCGGGCGGACGCCACCGCGGCGAGCGCACTGGCCGCCGCAATCATCGCAATCATCAACTTCTTCATCTTCATCTTTCCTTTCTATGTTCTGAAATTCACTGAATGGCGAGCATGCGCTCGATGGCGAGACGCGCCTTTGCCGCGATGTCCGGATCAACCATCACCTCGCCCGCACCCGATACGAGCGATGCCTTCACTTTCTCGAGCGTGATCTTCTTCATGTCCGCACAGCAAAGATTGCCGATCGTCAGGAAGGTCTTTTCGGGATTCTCCTTCTGAAGCCGATGGAGAATGCCTTCCTCGGTGCCGATGATGAAGGTAGTGACGGACGACTCGCGCACGTAGCGGCACATCCCGCCCGTGGAGAGACACTGGTCCGCCGCCTCGCGGACGGCCTTCGTGCACTCGGGATGCACCAGCACCGGCGCGGAGATTCCGGCCTCGCGGCGCCCCGCGGCAATATCGCCGAGCGAGAGCGTGTCGTGGATCGGACAGCATCCCGGCCAGCAATGATAGCTCTCGCCAAGCTTCTTGGAAACATAACCGCCGAGATGTCGGTCGGGAACGAAGATGATCTCCTCACCCTTCAAGGTCGCCATCACCTTCTCGGCATTGCCGCTCGTGACGCAAAGATCGCACTCGGCCTTGACCGCCGCGGTCGAATTGACGTAGCATACCGCCTTCGCCCCCGGATACTTCTCCTTCATCGCGCGCACGTCGGCGGCGGTGACCATATCGGCCATCGGACACCCGGCGGTCGGGTCGGGAATGAGCACCTTCTTGTCCGGATTGAGTATCTTGGCGGTTTCGGCCATGAAACTCACGCCGCAGAAGACGATGACCGGCGCATCGATCTCGACCGCCTTGCGGGCAAGCTCCAGCGAATCGCCGGTGAAGTCCGCCGCGTCCTGCACTTCGCCGCGGCAATAGTTGTGAGCGAGAATGACCGCGCCCTTTTCGGACGCCAGGCGTTTCACTTCTTCAATCTGAGCAGAAAAATCCATATGCGTATTATATCAAATCAGAAGATGTGACCCATCTTCTCGCGCTTGGTTTCGAGATAACGGCGGTCGTGGGCGTTGGCGGGAATGACGATCGGCACACGCTCGGTGATTTCAAGGCCATAGCCCTCGAGTCCGGCGATCTTGCACGGATTGTTCGTCATCAACCTGAGCGAACGGATTCCGAGATCGACGAGCATCTGCGCGCCTTCTCCGTAATCGCGAAGGTCGGGCGCGAAACCGAGCGCGACATTCGCCTCGACGGTGTCCATGCCCTTCTCCTGGAGATGATAGGC
>DCIL01000023.1:50201-50520 GCA_002315875.1 Verrucomicrobia bacterium UBA1727
CCGCAATCGCAGCGCTCGCTGCCGAGCACGTCGCCGGTGAAACACTCGCTATGGACTCGCACCAGGACCGGTTTGCCGTCCGCCACATCGCCCTTCACGAGCGCGAGATGTTCGAGTCCCGTGACACGGCTGCGGTACATCGTAAGTCGGAAATCACCGTAGCCGGTCGGAAGCTCCACGGTCTCCACTGGCTCGACGAGCCGGTCGTGCTTACGACGGAACGCAATCAGATCGGCGATGGTCATCAGCTTGAGCGAATGACGCTCGGCGAAGGCGGTGACGTCCGTCATGCGGGCCATCGTGCCGTCGTCCTTCATGA
>DCIL01000023.1:50583-52348 GCA_002315875.1 Verrucomicrobia bacterium UBA1727
CGACCGTCGCCTCGGTGTGTCCCGCCCGTCTCAGCACGCCGCCTTCGCGGGCGCGGAGCGGAAACATGTGTCCGGGACGCCTGAAATCATCTCCCTTCGCGCCCTCCCTCACCGTTGCGAGCGCAGTCATCGAACGTTCCGCGGCGGAAATGCCGGTCGTGGTCGAGACGTGGTCGATGGACACGGTGAAGGCGGTCTGATGGTTGTCGGTGTTCTCCTGGACCATCTGTCGCAGGTCCAGCTTCTCGCACATCGCCGCGCTCATCGGCATGCAGATGAGTCCGCGCGCATACGTCGCCATGAAATTGACGTTCGCGGTCGTGGCGAACTCCGCGGCGCAGATGCAGTCGCCTTCGTTCTCACGGTCCTCGTCATCGGTGACCAGGACGATTTCGCCGCGCTTGAGCGCCTCAAGGCATTCCTCAACGGTATTCTTCTTCATCGGTTTCTAACGGAAAAGGTTCTGCCGCACATGTGGCAGGTAATGTCAATCGTATCGGGCAAGGTCTTGCGTTCCTCTTCGCCGAGCGCCGCGAGCATCGAAGCCGCTCGCTTCGGATCGCACCGACACCCGAATTCGAGCGGCGAAGTTTTCTTGAGCACCGCATTCGGAAATCCGAGACGCTTCAAGATCGTCCTGGACGCAGCCGCGAGCGAAAGCTTCAGATCCTGCGGCGGAAGTTTCGAAACATCTCCGTCCGGCATCGTCTCGACCATCGCGCCGCGCGCCTCCAGAACCTCGACCTCATCGCTCACCGCCGATTCCACGAAAAGGACCGCCTTGCGCTGGAGCGAATCTCTGAGATAGGCCGCGGCATCGGGCGCGATGCCCTGGGCGAGGATGCGTCCGGGGACGGAGCGCGTGACCTGAATGCTCGCCGAGCCGATGACTGCGAGGTCATCCGCCTTGCCCATGCCGTCGAAATCCTCGAGAAGCTTCTTCTCGGTATAACCGCGCAACTTGCCGTCCGCAGTGCACTCGACGTTGTAGCCGCCGAGCGGACCCGTACACTTCATCTGAATCGAAAGCGACTCGTCCTTGAGATCGGCCTCACCGCCCAGAAGCGCCGCGGTCGCGAGCGCATCGGCAAGACAGCGCGAGGCGACGGGACCTGCGAGATGTCCGCGCGCAAGCGCTTGCGCGGCGCTGGCGACGTCCACGAGCGTCACGGCCGTGCGCGACGCCTCGTCATACCAAAGCTCTCTTGAATTCTCGAGTTTCATCAGATCTTCGCAACCGGCGTCACACCCTTCTTGAGAATGATGTTGCCGTACTTGCGCGTCTCACCGGTGATCACGATCGCATACGCCTTCTTCGCGCGCTCGTAGAAGGCGAAGCGCTCCATCTGCTCGATCCATCCGTCATACTTGAGCGCGGCGCGATACGCCTTCTCGACTTCGGGATCGAGCTGATCGCCCTTCACCGCCGCCATCATCACGACCGGCGTCGAGTAGGAGTCGAGTTCGAAAAGCGGAATCACGCCGGCGAGCAGCTTGTCCGCCGCGATACCGTCAAAACGCAGCACCGGCACCTTGCCTTCGCGGGCGAACATGTGGCCCGGAAAATGAGCATCGGAAAAAACGATCTCGTCCCCATGACCCATCTCGGCGAGGAGCTTGAGAAGATCGGGTGAAACGAGTGGAGATATACCCTTGAGCATAATTGGATTCCTTTTGAAATTACGAACCGGGATGCACGGGCTTGGTGCCGGCCTTGCACATCGGACAGTCCTTCGCCTCCCAGGTCTCGGGCGTCATCTGCATG
>DCIL01000023.1:52471-52682 GCA_002315875.1 Verrucomicrobia bacterium UBA1727
CCTGGACGCGTCCGCCCTTCGTGACCACGTCTTCGGCAACCACATACCTCTCGCCCTTCTTGAGCGCAAAGCGGCGCATCGCAAGAACCGTATTCGGCTTGCCGGTCGCGTCCACTCCCTCGCCCTGCACCTTCTCGGCGAAGACACACTTCACATTCAGCTCGCGCGCGACCTCGTGTCCCACGAGAATGCCGCCGACGGCCGGCGAGAT
>DCIL01000023.1:52808-57529 GCA_002315875.1 Verrucomicrobia bacterium UBA1727
CGCACTGGAAGTAGCGGTTGGAATGAAGCTTGGAACGGAGCTCGAAGTGTCCCTCCAAGAGAGCACCGGTATCCTTGAACGCCTTGAGAACCTGTTTTTCTGTCATTTCCTTAATTCCCTTGTCTTTGGTTATGAAGTCAATCGAGTTTGAGCAGCTCCTGACGCGAGAAAGGTTGCTCGTCCGTCCGCGGATCATGCGGAATCACCACCGGAGCGGGAGCGGCTGCGGACGGCAGATACGCGACCGGCTTGAGCGGCGCGGGCGCGGGCAGGATCGGCGTCGGACGCTCCGCGAGCGTCAGCACGGGCTTACCTTCGGCATCAGGAAGAACGCCGAACGGAAGCTCGGCCCGAATGGAATGGGTATGCCCACCGGCCGCACCGATCCACGATGTCTTGGCCGCCTTGATCGCCGCCGCCTCCTGATCGGGAGAAAGCATCACGAACGCGGCAAAGGGAACGGACGGCTCCACCTTCGTCGCCTTGAAGGAAATCGCGTCGTAAGGGAAAACGAGCACTATCGCCAGCAGAATCGCCAGCACCGTCAGCTGCGTCGCGAGCTCGTGTCCCAGATGTCTCATTCCTCGACTCCGGACCTCTTCTCGGCGAAGAGCGCACGCTTCACCCCGCTTTTCCTGGCGATGCCCGCAAGCCGCATCAGATCTTCACAGGAGACGCGGCGGTCGGCCAGCACCAGGAGGGACTTCGGATCGCCGCTGCGCGCACGCTCACCGAGATGACGGGCGAACGAGCGCATGGACGATTTGTCGCCGAGCACGTACCGCGAGTCATCGAAAAACACGAGCGTTTCCTTTTTCATCGGCATCACCAGCGCCACCAGTTCCGCGGCGTCCGCGTCGGACATCTCCTCCTCCGGAAGATCAAAGAGGACCCCGCGCGGCAGAGTCGCCTTACTGGACGCGAGATACATCGTCAACGCAAGAATGACGACGGTGAGATAGGGAACGGACGCCATCAGCGGCTTGAGCCATCCCGCGCCATGACGCCAGATGCCGAACGTCCGTTCAGGTGTCCATCCCCAGGCGCTCTTCACTTCGCACGCTCCTTCGAGCTCTCCTTGGCGAGCTCCTTCGCGCTCGAGATGTAACCGATGATCTGACTCGCCGCCGCCTCAAGCTCGACGATGGTGCGTTCGAGACGGACGCGAAGCGAACCGTACATCACCACGACGGGAATCGCAACCGCAAGCCCGAGCGCCGCCGAGACGAGTCCCTCGGAAAGTCCGTTCAGCAGATCCACGCGCGATACGACCTCAGAAGAACCAAGGACGGACACGGTACGGATGAAGCCGATGATCGAACCGAGAAGTCCCAAGAGCGGCGCGATCTGGGCGATGATCGCCAATGCCGCGAGCCGCCGGTCGAGACGACCCGCCTCTGCACGTCCCTGAGAATCGACGGCATCGCGCAACACGCGGGCGGATCCGTTGCGGTGACGGATCGCGGTCGCGACTACCGAGGCGACGGGGGACGGCGTCTCGTCGCAGATGGCAAGCGCTTCATCCGCCGACCCGGCGTCCATCACGTTGATCACGCCTTCCATGAAATCGGAATAGTCGATCTGCGCACGGCGAAGATCGAGCAGACGCTCGATGTAGGTGATCACCGCGATCACCGCGAGCGCGATCAACAACCAGAAAACGGATCCGCCTGCAATTGTCATAGAAACCTCCCTTTGGACATGATGCGTCCCATACGCTTCTTCGCCTCTTCCGCCGCGGGCACGTCACTCGTGGCAACCAGCCCGAGCACGGTCAATGCCTGATGGTCGCGTCCACGACTCTCGTATTCGTCCGCAAGCCGAAGCGCCGCCTTCGAAAAAACCGCTCTCACGCTGTCATCGAAATACTCGCCGCGGTCGCGTCCATCACGATAAGCGAGCACGACTCCAGTATAATAGCGGTCGATCGCCTCATCCATCCGCTTGAGCTTCTCGAGCGAACGGGCGATCTTGAACGACACCGTGATCTTCTCCGCGGCGGACAAGGTGCCGCCGAAGAGAAGCGCGCGATATGCCTCGAGCGCAGCCGCATACCGCGCAGGATTATCCGCCCCGATCGCAAAGAGCGCGTCCGCCTGCAGAATCCGCGCGCGGAGACGTTCTTCGGACGAAATGCCCTCAGTCACCACCGCCCGCTCGAGAACGAGGGACGCTTCCTCGAATCGGGAAAGCTCAATTAGCGCTTCCCCTTGCAACAGCAACGCCGCGGTCTTGACCGCGCTCTTAGGATGCTTTTCCACGAGTTCCGTCGAGAGCTTCACCGCCCGCGCGAAGTCCGACTCGGCAAACGCCGTGCGCGCCGCCCACAGCCGCGCCTCGGGCACGAGCGACTCCTGTACGTTCATCGCGGCGCGACTTAGGAAAAGCTCACGGGACGCCTTGTACTCGCGGCGATTGAAAAGGAACTTCGCCAACCACATCGTGACATCGGCACGAACCTTCAGATCCTTGCAGTTCTTCGCCAGATCCTCCGCTGCCTTCCTCGCCTTCGTATCCGCCCCCGCTCCGTAATGGCACAGTACCTCGAAAAAGCGCATCCGTTCGGCTCTGGACGGATCACCCGCCGCCACCTCGACGAACGCCTTGCGCGCATCATCGAAGAGAAAGGCCTGATACGCCTCACGTCCCTTCATCTCCAACTCACGCAGCTTGAGCAACGGCTTGAGCTTGGCCGCTACCGACGTCGCAGGAAAAGCGGCAATCACCTCGCGATAACGCCCAAGCGCCTCAACACCTCGTCCGCTCGCCGCCAGCACATCACCGCACTTCACTACCAGAGAGGCACGGTTCTCGTCGTTCGTCGACAGCTTCTCAGCGCGTCCCAGCGCCTCCAACGCCTCGTCCGACCGGTTCAGCGCCGCAAGCGCCCAACCGCGAATGGAATGCACTTCCGCCTTCTTCGAAAGATCGGGCCAGATGTCCGTCGCCTCGACCGCGATCTTGATCGCGTCCTCGAACTCGCCGCGCCCGAGCGCCGCGTCCGCCATCGCGAGAAATGCCGCGCCCGCCCCATCGGCATCCGGAGAATCCTTTACGACCGCGCGGATGATCCTCTCGCCCTCGGCCGCACGCTTCGCGTCCTTGAGCAGCAACACCCCGAGACGTAGCGAAACCATACGCCTGAGCGAAACCGAGCGCACCGAGTCCGCCGCCTTGCGCAGCAGTTTCTCGTCCATCAGCGAAGCCGAGGCGCGGGACAAGGCACGATCGTTCAAATTGGAAACCGCGACCACATTCCTCCAGAGCGCCTGCGCATCCTTGCGATTGCCGGACCGCTCCAGTTCCGCGGCCTCGTACACCATCGCCTCAACGACACCTTCCGCCGTTCCGCCGCGCTTCAAGATCTTCATCGCCGCCGAATGATCGTCTCTGACAACCGCGCGATAATAATCAAAGGCATCGCCTTTCGCCTCCGCCCATTCTCCCAGCTTCGCGGCAATCGACTTCCAATCTCCCTCACCGGCATAGCTTTCAAGAATCACCAATCGAGCGACACCGTTACTGGCGGCACTTGCGACAACATGATTGCGGGCGACCTGCCAAAGGCCGTCCCTCAACGCCTGCTTCGCAACGGCAAAATCATTCGCCCCAGCAACCAACGCCATCATCGCAAAAACGAATAAACTCAACCCTCTCTTCACACCAACTCTCCCAAATACCCCATCTCCGCAAGCAATCGCTCGTTCTTCATCCAGTTGCGCCCGACCTTCACGTTCAATTCGAGCTCGACCTTGAGTCCGTAAATCTCACGCAGCTCTTTTTCGGACGCCTTGCGCACGTTCTTGACGATCACGGCCTTCTTGCCGATCGCCATCGGCTTCTGCGACTCGCGATTGACAAGCACATCGACCTGAACCTCCCACTTGTCCGTCTTCTCGCGAATGGACCTCACGACGATGCCAAGCTCGTGGGGAAGTTCCTGAAAAAGCTTGCCGATGTACTTTTCACGAATGACATCAGCAATCGTAAGCTTGCGCGGATAGTCCGTGACAATGTCGTCATCAAAAAGCGGCTCGCCTTCTTCGGACAAGTCAAAGAGCGCATCCATCACGCCCTTCGCACCACCTTCGGTAGTGGATATCGCCTTGATCCAGACAGGTGTAGGTGTAGCGATGGCCTCGGCCCAGGCATCGCGATACATCTGCTCGTAGAACGGCGAGCGATCGGCCTTGTTGAGAACGAACACCACCTTCTGCGGACACTCCTTCGCGACGCGCTGCATCCAGCCGACATCCTCGAGCTGCGGCTCTTCCGATGCGTCGAATACAACGCAGGTGATGTCACAACCTGCCGCGGAACGGCGAGCCATGCGATTGAGCAACCGCCCGAGCTCGCCGACCGCCTTGTGGAGTCCGGGAGTATCAAGGAGCACCAACTGTCCCCGCGGATCCGAAACGATTCCACGGATGGTATTGCGCGTGGTCTGCTCACAAGGCGAGACGATCGAGACCTTCTCGCCCACGAGCTGGTTTACCAATGTGGACTTTCCCGCATTGGTCCGCCCTACCACCGCTACAACCGCAACCTTCACACCCATACTACCCTCTACCCTCTATCCTCTATCCTCTATCCTCTACCCTCTACCCCTCACGGCACAGGAAAGTGCGACACTAATTCCGCGGCATCACGCTTGACGCGCGCCTGCACGGTCGCGTCCGCGATGTTGTCGAGCACATCGGCGATCCAGGTGCCGATCTTGA
>DCIL01000023.1:57632-57848 GCA_002315875.1 Verrucomicrobia bacterium UBA1727
TCGTGTTCTTGTTGACGATGATGCCAGCCGCGTCGAGCGCCGCCGCCGCGTCCTTACCGGTGATGCCCTTCGAGCTCTTCACGTCCACCAGGAAGAGATGATTGTCGGTTCCTCCGGAAACAATCCGGTAACCGCGATCCTGAATGGTCTTGCACATGACCGCCGTGTTCTTCACGACCTGCTGCGCATAACCCTTCTTCTCCTCGCTCATCCACT
>DCIL01000023.1:57947-58207 GCA_002315875.1 Verrucomicrobia bacterium UBA1727
CCCACTTCTCCTTGCAGAGCACCATTCCGCCGCGGGGACCACCCAAGGTCTTGTGCGTCGTCGTGGTGACGAAGTCGGCATAAGGCACGGGCGACTCGTGCGCACCGCCGGCGACGAGGCCCGCGATGTGCGCCATGTCAACCATCATGATCGCCCCGCACTTGTCGCAGATCTCGCGAATGCGCTTGAAGTCGAGCTTGCGAGGATACGCCGACGCTCCCGTAAGGAGGATCTTCGGCTTCACTTCCATCGCCTGCTTC
>DCIL01000023.1:58388-58538 GCA_002315875.1 Verrucomicrobia bacterium UBA1727
TGTTCGCCGCGCTGCCGCAGTGCGGTTGGACGTTCGCATGCTCGGCCCCGAAGAGCTTGCATGCACGGGTACGGGCGAGCTCCTCGGCCGCATCCACCGGCAGACAGCCGGAATACCAACGCTTGCCCGGATATCCCTCGGCGTACTTGT
>DCIL01000023.1:58565-64718 GCA_002315875.1 Verrucomicrobia bacterium UBA1727
CCGCCTCGCGGCACGCACGGGACGAAGTGTTCTCGGAGGCGATGAGATTGATCTCGCCGTCTTCCTGCCGCGTCTGCGCTTCGATCGCGGCATAGACCTCGGGATCGTCACGCATGAGACCAGAGCAATCTGAAATGCGCTCGGCACGCTCAAGCTTCCAACGACGGCGCACATGACGCTCGGACTCATCGACAGGCGTCGTGACGAAGGCCTTCACCAACTCGAGCGCATAATCGAGCGAGACCGCATCGGCGCTCATGCACAGGACGTTCGCACCGTTATGCTGACGCGTCAGCGTAACCTGCTCGACCGTGGAACAGAGCGCGGCACGCACGTTCTGGAAACGGTTCGCCGTCATCGACATGCCGATGCCGGTCTTGCAGATGAGCACCCCGAAATCCGCCGCGCCCATCGCGACGTCGCGCGCGACCTGAATCGCATAGTCGCAGTAATCGCAGCTCGCGCGATCATTCGTACCCTTGTCAACGAACTCGTAAGCACCCTTGAGCGCATTGACGATCGCGCCCTTGAGCTCCACTCCGCAGTGGTCGGAACCGATAACGATTTTCATGTATTCTCCTTGGTTTTTGGAAATCAGAACATATTCTCAACCGCATGATAAAGTACAACACAACCCATTGCACAAAGACTGCCTAACAATACAATAGTCGGTATCATGATTTTATCTTTTTTAGTTGGTTAGAACATTCGGTTGATATTATATCAAAATCAGATGCGATAGTTCAGTCGAAGAGTTCCTCCTCGACCGCCGCACAGAGAGCGTGGTAGACCGGCAGATGGTATTCCTGGATGCGATAGGTCTCGCTCGCCGGCACCCGGATCGTGACATCGGAGATCTCGGAGAGCCGCGAGCACTTCTCGCCGGTGAGGGAGAGAACCTTGCCGCCCATCGCGCGCATCACTTCCGCCGCGGCCACGCAGTTCGCACTGTTGCCGCTCGTGGAAAGGACGATAAGCACGTCGCCTTCCTTCGCGAGACCGAGCACCTGTTGGGCGAACGCCGTCTCCCACGCGACATCGTTCGAGAACGCGGTGATGATGCCGCACATCGAGACGAGCGAAATCGCCGGCAGCGAACCTTCAAGTTTCGACGCGAGAAAAGGATGAAGCTTCGCGGCAACTTTCGCCGGGATCGCACGATGCTTGCGGAACTTCTTCAGGAGCTCACCGCAGATGTGCTCGGAATCGCTCGCACTGCCACCGTTGCCGCAGACGAGCACTTTCCTTCCGGACGAATAACACACGATGAGCATCGCAAGCGACGCATTGATTTCCGAGCTAACCGAAGCGAGCTCGGGATAATGCGCAAGCAACTGAGAAACGATTTTAAGCGTGGTGTTTTTCATACGCGCATATTATACCAAAAAGAGCGCGCCGGAAAATCCGACGCGCTCTCAAGTATGACCTTACGGTCGGGAAGCCAACTTATTTCTTCTTGGCAGCAACCTTCTTCGCGGGAGCCTTCTTAGCAGGAGCGGCCTTCTTGGCAGCAACCTTCTTGACCGGCGCCTTCTTCGCGCAGCAACACTTCTTGGCCGGAGCCTTCTTAGCAACGACCTTCTTGGCCGGAGCCTTCTTAACCGCCTTCTTGGCGGGAGCCTTAGCAGCAACCTTCTTGGTAGCCATAGGTATTGATCCTTTTACTTATCGTGGTTGTCGGCACACCCTTGCGAGCGCTACTTCCGCAACCGCTGCGTGTATAATACAATATACTTCCGAAAGAATCAAGGGGGTGTTTTGAAATTTTTTCACCGAGAAATTTATCAGTGCAAGAGGAAGATCATTCCCTTGCGGCAGATGGACCAGAGCTTGCCGAGTTTCTTGAGCGACCAACGACTCGAAAGACCATCGACGGATTTGAAATCTCCAGTCGCGGCGCCAGTGACGGACAACACCTGTTGCACAGTTGGCGTTGTCTTAAGCGTATCGCCATCGAGGAAGGTCGCCACCGCATTCGAGCCGAGCGTCAGATTGCCGCTCACCGTAAGCGCACTCACCGCACCGTTGCGGACAGCGAACGTCACGCCGTCGCTTACCGTCAGCGTGCCGACATTCGCGAGCGTTCCGCCATCGCCACCCGTAAGCGTCTTGAGCGAGCAGTCGCGTCCGCCCATGTCGAGCGTCGCGCCGCCGATCACACCAACTCCAGTTGCAGCGCCAAGCACGTTCGTGGAGAAAGTCGGGGTGGCGTTCCACTTGCTCGTGAGATACTTAGAGGCCGCGAGACATTCCTCCGGCGTAAGCACACGACTCCACGCAATCGCCTCGCCAAGATAATAGTCAGCGCCGCCATTGCCGTATCCGCCGAGATAGAATTTCACCGAATCGCGTCGACTCTTGTAAGGTGACCAATCGCTGCAAGTGCAGACGAAAGTATACGGAGTCGCAGGCACCGCAAGATTGCCCATATACGTTTTAGAGGAAACATCGACATCATTGAGCACAACCGTCTCTCCCGCCCTGAGGAAAGTCACGCTCGTAGCGCGAAGGCCGTCACCATCCTTGATCACGCCAATCTCGCCGTTTCCGTTGGCTCCGATCATATAATTGTTCGCCGTACCGCTCTTCGCGACGAACGCTATCGTCTTGACGGTCGCCGTCTCACGGCTGTTCATCGACGAGCGTCCTTGGTAGGTCGATGTATCAGAACAGGTGAAGTGGATGGACGGATGACCGTTGAATGACGCGGCGTTTTCATCGAGCATCGGCGGCACGGCTTTACGGCTCCAGAAATCGATTACCCCAATATTGAAAAACGACTTGATCGTGCCCGCCTTCGTGGTGAGGTTCGTGACCTGTCCCGCATCATTGGTAGTGATGGTCGACGCGTCCATCGCATCAACCCAGAACGCGATGCTGTCCGTTGGCATGCCCGCGATGTGCGATCCGAGCGAGGCGCTTCCACCGTCCACCACCAGCCGCGCACCATCGCGAAACGCCGCGTTCACCGCGCCAGCACCGCTCGCGACGAGCGTGACCTGTCCTGTCACCTTGCCGGAGAACGTGCACGCGCCAGTCACCCGAATCGTCGCCGGATTCGTCGAGCTGTTCGAGATCGTGCCGCTACCTGAAAGCGCGGCGACCGTGACCTCGTGTCCGTTCAGATCGAAAACGCCTGCCGCGCCGACTTCGAGCGTGGACGCGGAACTGATCGAGGTCACCGGCAGCGCGGCGAGATCCTTCTCGGCAGTGAGAGTCCGCCCCAGCCACTTCTCGCTCAAATAGTTCTCGATCCGCTGGCGCTCGCCGTCCGAAAGCGTACGATTGAAGCCCAGCACTTCGCCGAAGTATCCATCCCAGTTGCGATTGTCCCACTGGCATCCGCCGATCGCGGGCGTGAAAGTCGGAACACTGAGGTAATCACTGTAGCCGGTAACGACGTCTGCTCCATGTCCGAACCCGAGAATAACCGGTGCGTCGGTGAGTGTAACGTACGTCGTTTTCTTCGCGCCATTGAAATAACCATAGCCCCAAGTTGGATAACGATTACCTGCGTTGTTTTGTCCGAGGTCAATCTGATGATTCGATACGGCAGTATGGTCAGAATTCGCTCGGCCGAAAAGTCCACCGCCACCTGAGGTTTTACTGGCGTCAGGCCCGCCCATAATCGCCATGATCAGCTGACGCTGGCGAACACTGGACGATCCATACATACGCGCCGTATCCGCACGCTTGAAATACAAGGGTGTCAGGTCGTTCATCTTGAAATCCGTCTTGACGCCACCGTGAGGGGCCGATCCACTATACGTCGAACCTATCGGCGTGGAGAAAGATATGCCATAGCCGGGTTTCGATTTCCAGGTCGTGTAGGATTGGTTGCCCTCATTCCAGACGAGCGAATTATCATCACTGGCGTCCAGCCAGTAGGAGACGTCGGCCGTATTCGGCGTGCCGTCGCGGCGTCCGAGACGCAGCGTGCCGTTCTCGATTTTCGTCGCACCCGTGTAGGTCATCGGACCCAGAAGTTCGAGCGTATTGTTGCCCTTCTTGACGAGCGAGAGCGTACCGGTGAGAACGGACGATATGACGTTCGTCTCCTCAGCATTTTGCCCCACCGTCAAAACCGCATTCTCACTCGTCCCCTTGAACTCGCAGCCGTAGTCGAAGTCGGCATAACCGACCGTCACCGGCGCGGACGTGTCGACCTTCGCCTGCGCCTGAAGGATCATCTCCGTGGCCTCGATGTCGTCCGCGAAGGACGCCTGATCCTTCTGCACGACGACCGTACCGACGCCAGTGGCGATGGAATTGGTGACGACATGCTTTTGTCCGCTCGGAGAATTGAGGAAGTAGAGTTTAGAGGACGAGCCGAGCTCAATGTCGCCCTGTCCGAGCGTACCGCCCTTGTCGACCATGAGATGCGTGCAAGTCACCTTGGTGACACCGGCGTATGTATTCGTCGCGAAAAACTTCATCACGCTTCCTGAAGCAGTAAGGCCGCCGCGACCGACGATCGGACATTTGAAGTTAGCCGCAGTAGATGAACTGGCATTGATCTTGGCATCCTCTTCAAGGGTTACGAGTCCGTCCTTGTCCATGATCCAGTTCTGCGATGCCCAGCCACCGCCGGACACATCCAGCGCGCCCGAACCGTCACCCGCACCCGCAAGATGAAGACGATTGGTGTAGGTGCCGATCGTACACGTCAATCTCGTGGACGGATAGACATAGGTCATCTCACCTCCAGCATAGATGTCGTGATCATAGGGAAAGACGCGAGTGGAAAGGGACATCGTATAGCCGTAAATGCGCGTCGGACCAGTCCACCCGATCTGATAATTTTTCGGGAACGTCAACGTCGGACGCGCACTCGTCGGACTGGCATTCGCGGTGGCCCTGTTGACGATGAAATTGACACCCTTCGATCCGGTGATCGGCGTATTGACATAAAGCGAGGCCGGTGTCGCCGGCGTGTCGCGGTAGATATAGCCCTCGGACGAGCCGAACGCCAGCGTGCCGGTGCCGGTGATCGAATTGGTGACGCTCGGACTCGAGAGCCATACGGCCGCCGGCTTGTTATTGTCACCCACCGTCAGCGTTGCCCCTTCCGCAATCGTCAGCTGCGCGCCGCTCACCTGCAGTCCACCGACCTTGGTGTCCGCAGAAACCGTAGTCGCCGCCGTGACCTTGGCAAGTCCTGGCACATCCGTTCCCGAAGCAAGCGTCGTTCCCGTCGCAGGCACGAAGCCATTCGTCTCATCGTAGGAAAGCGGAATGAGCGGATATCCATCGCTGCCGCGGTTCTGCGCCACAAAGCGCGGATCGACGAGTCCGTTCACGACTTCGGGACGACTCGCCGCCTCGCCGATCAGCACGCGCTCGGTGTTGCCGAACGTGCTCGCTCCAGTCGTTCCGAAAATAATCGGACAGTGATCGGGGACTGTGATGCTGCCGATCGTGAGCGTGGCCGAGGTCTGATTTTTCTTATCCATTGAAAAGCAGACGCAACCGCGTCCGACGATCAGCGAGGGAAGCGTCGCCGATGCCGCGCCCGAGCCGGACGGTGCCCAGTCGACGCGTCCGTTCTTGAGCGTGAACGGAGAGTCGGTAATGACGTTGCCGGTTGAATTGGTGGCGCGCATGAAACCATCCGCGAGCGTGACCGACTTGTATCCGGTCAAGGTAGAATATATCGGAGCCCAATTGCCGTTGCCGGTCTTGGTAAGTGTCGCGTCCGAGTTCGCAGCCGGTAAATCAATTTTGATGACTGGAGCAGTACTTCCCTTAACACAGATCTCCGCATCTCCAGTCATGGAAATCGCCTTTCCCGCAACAGTTTGTGTCGCGGAGAGATTTACAAACATCATGGCGGACAACGTCAAACCCTCTACATTTTGATTAAGGTCTTGAAGCCATGTCGGCATGATTGCCACACCACCGTTGGAAGGTTTCTGCTCCTGATACCAGCAGTCGATATTGCTCCATGACCTCGCTGTCCAGTAATGCGCATTGTCAATCCACAATCCGTCCGTGGCAAAAACGGAACCTGCTAAAAACACGACTGCCGCCATTGCGAATACATAGCGAAACATCTGACAACTCCTTATTATGGTTTTCAAATGTTTGAAATTATACCATAAAGCCGCACTTATCGCAATAAGGGAAGTATCTGGAGTTTCACGATTTTTCAAC
>DCIL01000025.1:0-137 GCA_002315875.1 Verrucomicrobia bacterium UBA1727
GCGTCTACATCACGCCGGCGTTCCCCAAGCTCATCTACGTTCTCGAGAAGGATAACATCACCGAAGATTCTCCCTACTGGTATCTGACCGAGTTGTCCGCGCGCTGCACTGCCAAGCGCATGGTGCCCGACTACATC
>DCIL01000025.1:175-599 GCA_002315875.1 Verrucomicrobia bacterium UBA1727
GAGTACAAGATCGACAAGAACGGCAACGGCAACGTCTACACCTGTATGGGCTGCCGCTCGTTCCTCACTCCTTATGTGGACGAGAACGGCAAGCCGAAGTACTACGGCCGTTTCAACCAGGGCGTGGTCACGCTCAATCTCGTGGACATCGCGCTTTCGAGCGAGGGCGACATGGATCGCTTCTGGCAGCTCTTCGAGGAGCGCTGCGAACTTTGCCATCGTGCGCTCCAGTGCCGTCACGAGCGTCTCACCGGAACCTTGTCCGATGCGGCCCCGATCCTCTGGCAGTACGGTGCGCTCACGCGTCTGCCGAAGGGTGCGCCGATCGACAAGTATCTCCACGGCGGCTACTCGACGATTTCGCTCGGCTATGCCGGACTTTGGGAGTGCGTGATGGCGCTCAACGGCAAGAAGCTCACCGAGC
>DCIL01000025.1:728-3903 GCA_002315875.1 Verrucomicrobia bacterium UBA1727
TCGAATCGACGACCTACAAGTTCGCCAAGTGTCTGCAGAAGCGCTTCGGCGTCATCAAGGGCGTCACTGATCGTAACTACATCACGAACTCCTATCATATCCATGTGACGGAGCCGATCGATGCGTTCAAGAAGCTTGAGATCGAGTCGAAGTTCCAGAAGCTTTCGCCCGGCGGTGCGATTTCGTATGTCGAGGTGCCGAACATGCAGAACAATCTGCCGGCGGTGCTTTCGATCATGAAGTTCATCTACGACAACATCATGTACGCCGAGCTGAACACCAAGAGCGACTACTGCCNNAACACGAAGTCCGACTACTGCCAGGTGTGCGGCTTTGATGGCGAGATCGAGATCGTCAAGGACGAGAGCGGCAAGCTCATCTGGCGTTGTCCGAAGTGCGGCAATACCGATGAGGCGAAGCTCAATGTCGCGCGTCGCACCTGCGGGTACATCGGCAGCCAGTTCTGGAATCAGGGCCGCACGCAGGAAATCAAGGAACGAGTGTTACACGTGTCTTGATTTCCTGAGTGAAGAGTGAAAAGTGAAGAGTGAAAAGTGAATTACGCAAGTATTCGTACTTGTGATATCGCCAACGGAGAGGGAGTCAGGGTCTCCCTCTTCGTTTCTGGTTGTACCCATCACTGCAAGGGGTGTTTCAATCCCGAGGCGCAGGCGTTCGATTACGGCGAGAAGTTTACCGATGAAACCGAGCGTGAACTTTTTGCCGCGCTCAATCAGAGTTTTATCGCCGGACTGACCATTCTTGGCGGCGAGCCGATGGAAATCGCGAATCAACGCGCGCTGCTGCCTTTTCTCGAGCGTTTTCGTTTCCGGTTCGGAACGAAGAAGACGATCTGGGTCTATACCGGCTGCGTCTACGAGAAGCTTAAGGATGAAGAGGGTTATCCGTGGCGGTGCGAGGTGACGGATCGGTTCTTGAAGCTGGTAGACGTGCTGGTGGACGGTCCGTTCGTCGAGGACCTGAAGGATATCTCGCTCAGGTTCCGCGGCAGTTCCAACCAGCGGCTATTGCATCTCGTTAACGGTGAAGTTGTAGAAGAGCTATGAAGATAATCAAGGGCGGACTCATTGTCGACGGTACTGGCGCGCCGGCCTTTCGCGGCGAGGTGCTGGTCGAGGGCGATCGTATAGTTGATGTCGTCCGCGGCGAAAGCGGGGCGACGGGCGAGACGATTGATGCAGCGGGCGCGCTGGTGACTCCGGGCTTCATTGATGTCCATTCCCATTCCGATGCCTATCTCGTGATCGAGCCGGACGCTCCCTCGAAGGTCTCACAGGGAATTACGACCGAGATCAACGGACAGTGCGGCGGCTCGATTGCGCCGCGATACGGCGAGGCGCGTCTTTCCGGAGATTGGGCGACCTTGCTCGGCGAGAAACTTTCCTGGCGTTCGCTCGGCGAGTATCGCGAAGTGCTTTCGAAGACGAAGCTTGCGATCAACACCATCCAGTTCATCGGACACAACACGCTTCGCTCTTCGGTCGTCGGTTATGCCGGGCGCGCGGCGACTCTGGACGAGATGCGCGAGATGAAGCGACTTCTCGCCGCGGCGCTTGATGAGGGCGGGTGGGGGCTCACCACGGGGCTTATCTATCAGCCCGGACGCTATTCGACTCCTGAAGAAGTGGTGGAGTTGGCGAAGGTCGCGGCCCAGAAGGGTGGCTTCTACGCAACGCACATGCGCTCGGAGTCGAGTAAGATTCTCGAGGCGATGGACGAGGTGATCGCGCTCGTAAGGGCGAGTGGAATCCGTGCGGAGATCTCGCATCTCAAAACGAGCGGACGAAGCAATTGGTCCAAGATCGACGCGGTGCTCGAGAAACTGGACGCGGCGGTCGAGAAAGGCGAACTGCTCGGGTCCGACCGCTATCCGTTCACCGCGGCAGGAACCGATTTCGATATTGTGCTTCCCGACTGGGCTCAGGAGGGCGCAGGGCTCGCAGAGATGAAGCGCCTTGCCGATCCTCAGATCCGGGCGCGTATCGTATCCGAGATCAACGCCTCGACGCGGGACTGGTCGAAGGTGATGATCGGCGGCACTTGGAGCATGGCGACGAAGGCCTTCAGCGGCAAGTTAGTGAGCGATTGCCTGGCGGAGGAGAAAGGCGTCACGCCTGGTGAGTTCGTTTGCCGCGTTCTTGAGCTGGACGCCTGCAAGACGGGAGCCTTCTTCTTCTCGATGAGCGAGGCGAATCTCGCGAAGATCTATTCTCGGCCGTACATCCTGCCCGGGTCGGACGCTTCGCTTCGTGCGCCGTGGGGACCGTTGGGCGCTGACTTCCCGCATTCGCGTGCTTACGGGACGATGCCAGAGTATTATCGCCGTGTGCGTGCGCTCGGCTTCTCCCGCGAAGCGACGATCGCCCGCATGACGTCCGCCGCGGCGGATCGGTTCGGAATCCGTAACCGCGGACGGCTTGTGAAGGGTGCGTTTGCCGATCTCGTGATTCTGGACGAGGCGAATTTCAAATCGCAATCTACCTTCGCCAATCCGCACCAATTCTCGTCCGGAGTGAAGCTGGTAATGGTCAACGGATCCGTGCCCTACGAATCCGGCCGCTTCACCGGCCACCGTTCCGGCCGCTTCCTGGAGCGGGGTTGACTCTTAAGCGCATAAAATGATATACTACGCGCTCCTTTCAGCCGATCGTGGCTAAATCCACAAGGTCGGCGAGAGAAAAACACAAATAAGGAAAAGAAAATGGAAGCATACGCTGTTCTCGAATCCGGCGGCAAGCAGACGCTTGTCAAGGTCGGTCAGAAGATCGAGATTGAAAAGCTCTCGGTCGAAGCGGGTCAGGAAGCCGTTCTCGATACCGTTCTCGCGGTCTCTGACGGCACGACCCTCAAGGTTGGCGCCCCTTACGTTGAGGGAGCCAAGGTTACGCTCGTCGTTGATGGCGTCATCAAGGGCAAGAAGGTGATCAACTTCAAGGCGAAGCGTCGTAAAGGCGCCCGTCGTCTCGTCGGTCATCGTCAGCAGTACACCGTTGCGACGGTCAAGTCCATCGCGTAATATAGGAGGAATCTGAAATGGCTACTTCTGCATCTGCGCGTAACGGTCGCGATTCCAATCCCCAGTACCTCGGCGTCAAGGCCTATGACGGCCAGTTCCTCAAGACGGGTTCAATCATCGTCCGCCAGCGCGGCACGA
>DCIL01000025.1:3996-12502 GCA_002315875.1 Verrucomicrobia bacterium UBA1727
AAGGACGGCAAGGTCGTCACGATTGTCGAGTGATCGACGCGTTGACAATCAAGTCGAAAGCAAAGGCCGCGGCATTAGTGTCGCGGCCTTTCGTTCTTTTGCTCGCGCTTTTAGCGGTTGATCAGTTCGTATTGGTGGACGATCCGGGCGAGCGGAGTGTAGTTTCCTGGCTTGGCATTGCCGCGCAGGCGATTCCGCTCGCCGCGCTTCTATTTTCTCCGCTGTCGCTTAGTTCTCGCTTTGCCAGGTTGCTACTTGCGCCGATGGCGGTCTGGCTAACGCTTCATGGTGCGTTGCAGCTTTACATGCGCGCGGCGTTCGGCATGTATCTGGACGGCGACTGGCTTGGAATCATCCGTGCGAGTTCTCCCGAAGAGATACGCTGGTTTTTCGACAATTTCGGTGTCATTGGATTGCTGGGACTCCTGGCTACGCTGGTAGCAGCGTGTTTTTTCGGATGGGTGATCTGGAAATCTGATTTCAAGTCGCGTGTTTTTGGATGGGTTGCGCTCGGCACATTTCTTGGGTATGTGCTTTTGACGGGCGGTGTTGGGGCAGCAGCAGAGCGGATTGGCGCGATTGGGTTCGTTACTGATAGCGTCCGTTGCGCTCGTCTTTACGGAGAATTGGAGGAGATGGCGAAAGTGCCGCGGTTCGAGAGGCCTCCGGTTCTCGACGCGAGGGCGCGGGATGTGGCGGGCGTGTTCGTGCTCGGTGAGTCGTCCGCCCGCAGCCATTGGAGCTTGTATGGTTATGCTCGGCCGACGACGACCCCGCTCGATGCGCTAGGAGGCGAGCTGATCGTCTTTTCGAATGTGACGGCGGTGGCGAGCGAGACCTCATCGGCTTTGCGTCAGATGTTCGTAGGCAATGGACATACGCTCGCTCAGGCGACGGCCGCTGCGGGAGTGCGCACTGCGCTCTTTTCAAATCAGGAGCGGTGGGGACAATGGGGCGGCGTCGAGTCGTATGTCTTCGCCGGCGCGCGGCAAGTGTATCTGCAGGAGGAGAAGCTTCAAAAGCCGTATTACGACGATGCCTTGTTGCCGTATCTCAAACGCGAGCTTGCCGAAGCGAAGGGCGCGGCATCGCTGACGTTCTTGCATTTGGTCGGCAGTCATTGTCCGCCTTCGCGCTACTATCCGCCGAGTGCCGCGATATTTCCTCCCGAGCCGCTTCCCGGCGCGTTCGGCCGCTGGCGGCTCAAGGACCAGCTCAATCACTATGACAACACGATTCATTTTACGGCGAAGACGGTTGCCGAGGCGATTGCCGCGTTGAAGCGACGCGGTGGAGCTGCGTTTCTCGTCTTTGTGTCCGATCACGGCGAGTCGCCCGAGTCAGACCGCTGGCGCGATGTCAAATCGCGGAATGTCTGGGAAGTGCCGGCGGTAATGTGGTTCTCGCGCGAATACGCCGAAAGATTCCCGGAACAGGTTCGCCATCTTCAATCACATTCAACTCAGCCGCTTTCCACCGCTGCCTTTACTCAGATGGTCCCGATGTTCTTTGCGTTAACCATTTCCACTCCCCACCGCGAATAGTCCGCCGCGAATAGTCCGACTTCGCGTGGTTGACGGTTTTTATCTGAATGTGGTATCATACACCTGTTTTGAGTGACGATGTGGTTGCGTTCGTAGGATGTAGGAAATAATGAGCCGAATATAGGCATGAAAGGAGATAGTATGGCTACCATATCAATGTTTTTCGGAATTATCGTGAGCATGATTTGCGAAGTCGGGTGTAAGCACTCAAAGGCGCATGTTCATGTCTGGTATCAAGGACATCAGGCGTCTTTTGATATTGTCACTGGTGAGATCCTTGCGCAAGGAAAGGAAGGTTTTCCATCTAAGCAGGCAGGATGGGTGAAGACTTGGATTGAGTTGCATCAAGATGAATTGTTGGCAAATTGGGAAATTGCTCAGAAAGGCGGAGAGGTCTACAAGATCAATCCGTTGCAGAAATAAGATGGAACTCTTACGACAGATTACGAAAGTTTCAACAGCAGATAACTATCGGCTGCTGGTGTCTTTTGATACTGGTGAGAATGGCGTCTTTGATATGACGCCGCTTCTTGTGTATCCGTGTTACAGTCGGTTGAAGGACGCGTCATACTTCTCTTTGGCCCGTACAGAACGCGGTACGGTCGTTTGGCCTAACGACGAAGATGTCGCTCCTGAATTGCTTTGGGAGCAGAGTTGCAAGGATAAATGCGAAATGATATAATTCGCAGTAGTTGATTTCCGCCGGGCGGGTTTGTGCCTCGCCCGCAACCGCAAAATGAGGAATTGATCTTTGACATACGCTGACGGGCACAAGACGTCAGCAACCGGCCCGATGGTACGGCGGTAGGGGGCGATCCCCGAGCGCCTCGCACCAAAGGGCAGAACCTCGAACGGTAGGGCGGTCACCCCGTGACCGCCGCACCCCGAGGAGCCAGCAACCCCACAAGGGCCTGGGCAACGTACGCAACAGTACGTAAAGTAGCTTCGTGGTAAAGCCGCTAACTTGACCATGCTGAAGTGAAATACGACTGTGCGCTACGTGGATCATTCCACGCGGCGCACTCTCTATTCATATTTCAGCAAAGGCTCTTAGCGGCGCCTACCACGAGATGTGAATCTTGAGGGTGCGCCGCTCTTCTTTTCTCGCGCTGGGAGCGGATGAACGCACGAATGAGGTGCGGGAGAAGGAGATGTCTATGGGCGAATCTGATTTGAAGCCAGAGTTCGATTTGAAGATTTTCGTAAAATCAATAGGGATAATTGTTTGCACTGTAGCAGTCGTAGCGGTATTTTTGTGTTTCGCGAGATGGTTCTCAATCAAATTGGGACTATCTCCGGAATCGGCGAAGCTGTTTTCGCTCTTTGTGCCTGTGCTCGAAAAATGTGTGTGGCCAGCATTCGTTTTGCTCATCATATTTTTGTTTCGGAATAATCTTAACGATGCCGTAAATGCGGCAGCGAAGATTCGAGGTGGGCGTCCGGATGACATTAAGAAGTCAAACATGAGCAGAATCAATGATTCTATTGTGAATGATGAAGTTCCTACTGCGGGGCGTATACAAGGGTCTGAATTCGAAGTAGAGAATTATGTTTTTGAACATCTTCAAAAGGAGACGGATGCACTGCTGATGCGCGAGGTTTCGATCTTTGGCTCAAGATATTCGTTTGATGGAGCTTTTCGGATAGGATCTTACGTGTATGCCGTTGAGATCAAAAAGAAGGCGAGCATTTCTCAACTTAAGCAATGTGTTGCGCGTATCGATGAATACGTGTCCGGTCTTAAGAAGTCGGATTCAAATCGGTTTGTACTTGTGTTGTGCTTAGTTGATAGTTCATTGTCAGATGATGAATTGAAGGCATTGAGACGAGATGTTGATATCAAGATTCAGTATCGTGAGTATCATTTTGATGGGGAGTCGGTATGCAAAAAATGATTAACGATTTGATTTGCCAATGGAAGTCTCAAAATCCGGAACAACCTTGCGGACAATTGCTTGACCAGACGGTCGATTTTCTAAAAAGGGTCTTGCAAAATCCTCTGCTCGCAGTCGTGGTTGAAGCTGCGGTTGAAGACGAAAAACCTTGTGTTGGGCCTATTACATTAGCTCCAATATACTTGACGGATGATAGGATTCGTATGGTAGTGCGAATTCTTTCGGCAATTTCTAGAACATTGTAAAGTGAATTGTTGGAGTAAGAAAATGACGGTTCTGAAGGTTTTAAAAGCTGGTAAGGAGATTCCGGAAATGAAGATTAAGAAAAATATCGCGGCAAAATGGAATCTAAATTACATTGTGAAACAAAGTGATATTGAAAAGGTTGTGTCCTATGTCAATGGACGCGGAGGGTATTGTCATGTGCAATCGCCAATTAGATTTCTTAAACAGAGGTTTCCTAACGTGAACTGGCCAAGGGTTGTGGATGCAGGCGTGCAACAGGGTGTACTACACAGGCAACTTCGTCTGCTGTCGACTCAGCCGATTTCAAAGGTGAAACTGAGCCGTGGAATGGGGAAGAAGATCCCAGTACTACTACTATCATGCACTTTCTCAATGTTCGCATTCGCAGAACCTTATGTCACCAACGTGGTGGCGAGGCAGCGGCAGCCGTGGAATGGGTTGGTGGATGTGTCGTATGAGATTGTCGGGTCGACGAATGGGATGGAGTATGCGTATGGGCAACTCACTGCGACGGACCGAACGCATGGCAAGACATACGCGGCTTCAACCTTTGAGAAGAAGATTGATTTGTCTGAAGGCAAGCATACGGCGATCTGGAATATGGCGGCAGATAACAGCTTTACATCGAAGGATATCGTGTTCAATTTGTCGATTCGTATTCCGGCGCTTTACTGTGTAATCGATCTCTCAGGTGGGCCCAACGCGACGAGTTATCCTGTCATGGATCTTGACGACGTGCCAGAGGGTGGATGGACTGATGAGTACAAGACAACGAAGCTTGTAATGCGGCGAATCAATCCTGGAACTTTTATTATGGGTAAAGACCAGGCCGACGAATCGCATCGCGTGTGGATTACAAAGCCGTTTTACATTGGTGTTTTTGAGGTGACGCAAAAGCAGTATGAGTTGGTTATTGGCAATAATCCGTCGCGGTATAAGGGAGATATGCGTCCTCTTGAGTCTGTTAGTTTTAGTTCGTTTCATGGGTGTTACGGTGGGGGTGCTTGGCCCTGCGAGGGCGAGGGCAACACGTTTTTAGCGTGTTTGAGAGAGAAAACGGGCGTAAGACTTGATTTGCCTACAGAGGCCCAATGGGAATATTCATGTCGTGCTGGAACGACGTCGGCTTATAATAACGGTGGAAGTTCAGAGGAGGATTTAAAATTACTGGGGCGGTATGCAGGGAACCAATCCGATGGGAAGGGCGGTTGCTCACAACATACTGTCGTTGGATTGTATATGCCTAATTATTGGGGTTTGTACGATATGCATGGAAATGTGAGGGAATGGTGCTGCGATTGCAATACGACTATGTTTGGAATAGATCCTGTCGGTAATCGTTCTGATAATCATGGTGTGCGTGGAGGGAAGTGGGATAATTCAGCTGCCGCCGTGATGTCATGTGACCGATATACTGATCTGTACTATTATTATTCTGAAGGATTAGGATTCAGAATCTCAGGTTGCATTATAGAATAATTTCGCTAATTGTTCGTCTTGAAGGAAAGTGGCAGTCGATACATTGGAAATTGCCAAAAGATGGTGAGGATTTCAGAGTCGATGGTGGTTCTTGGGCCTTTATTCTCGGGCTTTCAAAATGTTTGGGACCCATTATCGTTTGTGTGTCAGCTCGGAGAGCAATGGGTGTTATTACCAGTTCGTGTCGTCAATCGTCACGAGCATGCGGCCGTGGCGGATCGAGAGAACATGAACTTCGTCGTCGACGACTTCGTAAACGATGCGGTAGGGCTTGATAATCAACTGGTGAAGTCGTTCGGGATTGGGCGGGATGGTAAGATAGCAAGCGAGCGGAACGATTGGGCAGGAAGGCGGGAATGCGCTAAGTCCATTGGCGGCCTCGCGCAACTTCAATTCCCAGCGGATGCCGTCATCGGGATAAAGTTCGGTGGCAATGCCGAGTACGATGTCTTCAAGCAGCGATTCTGCATGCGGCGACCAGAGGACGTTCATACGGCAGACCTCTTGTCTTTCATCGCAAGAAGCTTTTCGTGGAGACGGTCAAAAACAACGTCGCAGGGGATGCCTTTGCCTTCGGCGAATTCGCGGCGCGAGGTTGCGATGTCGGACTCCAACTCGGCGATTTCGTCGCGGACGGCCCCCGGCGCGGCGATGGTGAAGGGGACGCGCCGCTCACGGGCGGTCGTCACCATGAAGACGTTGATGAGCGACGAGGCGGAAAGCCCGACATCGTTGCAGAAGGCCGAGAAGTTGCGCTTGACGTTGTCGTCGACGGAAATGGTCATGCTTGCCATGGTGTATTTACCTCATTTAACTAGTGAACAATGTGTAGTATACAGCAATCTGCCGTATAGTACAAGGGCGGTTGCGTAGGATTTACAGTTTAAGCGAAAGGAACAGACGATGAACAAGACAATGATACTCGCGATTGTGGCGCTGGCTGGCGTGTGGCCGGCGACGGCGAAGGTGATCAGTTCGTGCGATTCGGCGCCGGTCGAGGTCGATTCGCGCAGCGGCGTCAAGTACGAGTCCGCGACGAATGTCGCGAAGACCGTAACCTGGAACGCCGCATGGGTGGGCGATGATACGTCTGCCGAAGTGGTAATCGCCGACAATGGCGTCGAGGTGAAGCGGGTGACGGGAGCCGGTGCGTTCGCCTACACGAACGCTACATACGGGACGCATATTCTCACCTATACGACCTACATCGGCGGAGCGGCGCAGGCGGAGGTCTATGCGTCAACGACGACTGTCATCAACTGTGAGAACATGGGGATTCCTGGTTTGCAGCGGACAACCTTTTCGGGGAGTGCATATGATGCAAGCCATGCGGCGCTTGGCGCGGAGCCGATTGTGACGCTGGATGGTGAGGGCATCTATGATACGTCGTTGGGGGCGAATTCAACTTATGCCTATGTCGGGTACATGTATTTCCGGGCTGGAGAGACATATACATTCCGCGGGTATTTCGACGATTATTCGTCGGTGTTGGTGGACAATATCGCCGTCGTTGCGAAGCATACGGGTGATGCGAGCGGCAGTGTCGGACCTTTTGCCGAGGCGGGGTGGCACAAGGTCGATTTCCGTGTTTCGAATGCGGGTGGCGTGAGCGGTCCGACGGGCGATGTCGGCATCAAGTACCAGACGAATCTTGATCCGATTTGGCATAAGATCGAGGACGACGGATCGGGAACGATGTTTCGCACGGGACCGGAATATTGCGGTGTCGTGATTCTGAAGGCGGCCATGCGGCCGAGTGATCCGACGATCATGGATGTCGTCTACAAGGTGACGAGTCCGAAGAAGACGGTGAAGGTTCGTGCGCTCGCGTATGAGAACGGGAACCGCAGTTTCAAGAACGCGGTGCCGGTGCTGACGTTTGCGGACGGAACGGGCGTCAATGTCGGCGATAATATTGCGGCGAACGTTGAGCATACGCTTTCGTGGCAGGTTGCGGCGGATTGGGCGACGGATCTCACGAAGGTGCGTTTCGAGGTGATGGTGATGGACGAGGGACTTCTGCCGCTCCATTTCGTGACGATTCCGAAGACAGCGAAACACGCAGCGATTCAGTATTCGGACACGGTCCTCACTTCGACGCCGATTCTGAACGCGCTTTTCTGGCTCTATGCCTGCCAGGATGATGATCTGACGCTCGTTGATGGACATCTTTCGAATGGAGATTTTGAACTTGTTAACGGGACGACGATTCAGAACGGAGCGCGTACGGTCGGGTGGATATACCAGAAGATGGGGTATTCGACGCTGAGCGGCAAGAACCTGGAGTATGTCAATTCGGCGGCGCGGATCAACCTGACGCAGGACGGCATCCGCCAGTTCGCCGTGAAGACGATCAGCGAGTAAGAGAGTAACCGCAGATGCTTCGCATACGCAGAGTTGCGCAGGACTCGGTTTGCCTACGCCCCCGCGAATACGCGGGACGGCAAACGCGTGTCCTGCGCGCTTTACGTATTTTGGGCCTTATTGTTTCGTTGATGTGGTGTCCTGCGACATGGGGCTACATTGTTCATGTCGTCCAACAGGTTGAGGTGGATGGCGTTGTGGTTGAGACGATTGACGAGACGCACGATACGACGGCGATCTATACGACCTCGAATGCCGTGGCGCGGAGCGGATACATCTTCACAGGATGGACGACTTCGACCAAGCAGGAGTTTACCGCGCGTGATGATTGGGGACGTGCCTACGAACAGGTGTCGTTCGCGCTCTACGAGCCGATGACGAATACCGCCCATTATGTGGACGAGGATTTCGACAGCGACGGCGACGGCATGCCCGATGGACTTGAAATCTACTGGTATGGGAATTTGGATCAGACACGCGATTCTGATACGGACGGCGACGGCATCGGCTTTGCCTTGGAGCTTGAGCTGGGACTAAATCCACATTTCGCCGACAGCTGGCAGCGGGGCTTGATGGCGACCTCGGCGCAACCGAAGTTTTTCAATCTCGTCGTCCGATGCGAGCCCGAAGGGACGCTTTTTGCGACGGTCACGAACAATGTCGCGCCAGGGGTGAGCTGGGCTTCGGCGATGTTTGATCCTCGGTCGACGAAGTTCGCGTATTGGCGGGTGAATGGAGCAGCGGTGTCGGCTCGTGATGAGTTTGGGCGAGCGCTGGATCAGGTGTCGTTCACGATGCCGGGGAATGATGTTGAGGTGGTGGCGGTCTGTTCGGAAGATGCGGAGGTGCGAGCGGGACTCTATTGGTATGGCGATGCGGCGCAGGGCTGGACTAGCGATACGGATGGCGACGGGTTGACGCTTCGTGAGGAATTTGAACTCGGGACGAATCCGCTTTTTAACCCGACTTTCCACGTTC
>DCIL01000039.1:0-9796 GCA_002315875.1 Verrucomicrobia bacterium UBA1727
TCCCAAAACGCGGGAAGAGCCAAAACTCACGATGCGCGGCGAAAAGGTTACGGCAACATTTAAGGTTCCGTTTATGTTAAAAGACAAGGTTGATTCTTGTCAGGACAAGACGGTCGCAAGACTGGTGTTGGATGCCGGTCGGCTGCAATTAATCGAGTCTCCAAATCTAAAGGGCTTGAATCGGGATCTGAAAGCGATAGATTTCACGATTGATGTTGACTTAAAGGCCAAACATCTTGTCTACAAGATCGTTGGCGACGAGTCAACGAATTGTACGATCAAGGCAACAGCCGTGTTTGTTGATGGTGAGCCCCATGTCCACTTTGCGAAACAGCTCACAGCCGACGATACGGTAGACATAGAATTTCGGTGTGACACCGACGCCAGCGTCTGGCATCAGATCACGCCGTACATTGAGATTAAGTAATAAGGAGCAATTATGTTAAATGTTTCTCAACAGAAGTTACTGAATGCTTTCGTCAGTGTAATTAAATCGTGGGGCGCAATTAATCCACCAGACGAGCAGCATTGGCACGAATTCATCTGCGAGTGCTATCCAGACCGTACCCGCATTACAAAAAATGATGTCGAGTCGTTTCTTGTGTCTAATTGCTCATGGTCGGCTGTCGAAGCCGGAATTGCCGCAGAGAATTTCGACTCGGCGATTACTCTATTAGACGCATTTGAAACGGCAAAAGGACATTGGTCATTGTTGACACGAATCAAGTATGTGATCCAGCATCATTGATAGATTTGAATTTCATTCACGCAAGGATGTCTGTTCAAGGCGAACCTGAGGGATTATATGTTTCGCGTACATGATGGGCGCAAGAAGCGCAAGTTGATGGTTACGAAATACGCAGCCAAAGATCCGTATGTTGGCGTGTTGCTTGCAGCGGCAGATTTTGAATGGACATGCCGACGGGCGATCCAGGCGATGGGAAAGGGCTCGACGAAGGGTATCAGATACGAGTTGTTTGACCAACAGGCATTTGGCGTGAAGCTGAACAAGGGATGGGAAAAGCAGGTCAAGCAGAAATCGAAGGGTATTGCAAAGTTTGAGGATATATTTTCTGTTTGGGCAAAGAAAAACTGTTTAGCATATGTAATCTGGGCAGACGTCGAATATGCCATGATGTGGCGTAACAAACTAATTCATGGTATTGAAAGTGACATAGGGGACTCCGATGGTCGCAAGTGCGTGAACATTCTTGAGTGTGCTTGTGACATTCTTGTCCAGTACCTCACGCATCTCAAAGTCGACATATATGCATACGTTGGACGAGGCGGGAATTTGAGCTCATTGGCAAAGAAGGTTAAGAAAGAACGAGACGAATGGGAGATTTCAAATATGGGTGCACGAAGAACGGCGAAAGACGAGCGAGAGATCAGCGGAGTGAGAATGTTGCGGATATCAATACAAAGCGAGTTGGGCATGTCTGCAAAGAAACTTGAGCTGGTCGCTAATCAAATTAGTCGAAAATTTGGAATTCATCTGCTGGTTTGATGTGACAGAATTCTTCAGATGTTGCTTTTCATGTGATTGACGCGCTCAGGTGAGTGCGTCAATTTTCTCTCTATTCTCGCGACGCAAAGGCGCGGCAATTCTGCCGCGCCTTTGCGTCGCACACTCTCACCCACACCAAACGAAAGGAGCGCTTGTGATGGAGTGGCTGATTGTTCGTGGCGTTCTTTCGGGACGCCGTTTCCCCGTCGTCGTGGGCAGTAGTCGTCTGACCGATCTCGCCAGCACTAACGGCACATTCGTCAACGGCCAAGAACTCATGGCGAAGTCAATTGTCTTGCACAAGCATGACCTGATCACCCTGGGCGAAAGCACCGACTTGATCGTTCTGCCGTCCCACGCTGCTGAGCGATGTATGTGCAAATCGCAAAGCCAACTTTGCCATTTGCACGGATATCCTAAAGTTTGATATAATATTACCAAATTGCGATATTAGATACTGCTATGATCAATAGAAATCAGTCGGCGTATATTGAACGGATGGCTAAAAGTTATCCTGTGGTTACTATTACAGGTCCGCGGCAGAGCGGTAAAACAACCCTTGTCCGCACGTTGTTTCCGAAGCACGAGTACTGCAATTTGGAAGCAGAGGATGTGTTGGCAATTGCCAAGAGCGATCCGCGCGCCTTTTTAGGTCACGGTGAGAAAGACATGATCATTGACGAGGTGCAGCGCTTTCCGGCTCTTCTCACATACATTCAGGAACTTTCCGATCGCAATCGGCGAAAAGGGCAGTTCATTCTGACGGGTTCGAGTCAGCCGGAACTGAACGCCGCCGTTTCTGAGTCGTTGGCAGGGCGCACGGCAATTTGCACGTTGTTGCCGTTGTCCATTGACGAATTGAAGGCGGCAGGCATCGGCTCGCTCGAACGAGATCAGTTGCTATGGAATGGCTTCATGCCTCGCCATTATGATGACGGACCTGATCCGCTCGCGCTTTATCGCGATTATTTCTCGACCTATGTCCAGCGCGATGTTCGTAAGCTTGTTAACGTGCAGGATCTCGATACCTTTACTGTATTCGTACGCATCTTGGCGGGCAGGGTTGGGCAATTGCTCAACCGCGAGTCCCTGGCGCGAGATGTTGGCATTTCGGTGCCCACTGTCGTTAAGTGGCTGAATGTGCTCGAGGCATCTTTCATCATCTTTCGTTTGCGGCCGTATAGCAACAACTTCGGTAAACGGCAGACCAAGTCGCCGAAAATCTATTTCACCGAGACGGGACTCGTATCGTATCTGGTGGGCATCAGAGATCCGTCGCAGCTCTATTCGCATCCGCTGGTGGGGCACATCTTCGAAAACATGGTTGTGGTCGAGGCAATCAAACGCCGCCTCAATCAGGGACTCGATCCGGACTGCTGGTTTTATCGCAACTCGTCCGGTTCGATTGAGGTGGACCTCATAATCGAGGAGGGCGGCAAATTGTATCCGCGGGAGATAAAGAGTTCTTCGACATTCTCCGCCGATATGAGTGTGCACCTGAAGACGTTTTGCGAACTGTCACCCAATGCTGTTCATCCGATCGTAGTATATGCCGGAGCAACACACCCTGAAGTGGCGGCAAACTTCGCCGACACCCATGCATGGTGCAATGTTGATCACATGACGTTCAAGGAATCGTGAAGGCACTGTAATTTATGACGCGGCGGTGTATGGAGTTGATTTGCGCACGGTCAGCTTCGCCCGACCGATCTCGCCATCACCAACGGCACATTCCGCTATATCGTTTCGAGTAGAGCTGGGGCGCAGTACACGGGGAAGTGCGAAACGTCTTTATCAGTTTTAAGGTCTTTGTTCCCAAGCAAAGTAGGCAAGTCGACGAATTCCTTAAACTTCGTGCAGAACTTGTCAAGCGAGACATGCGTTGTTCGTGAACCAGATTTTACTTCAATCGGAATGATGTTCTTTCTTCGCCCAATCTTTGTTTTTGAGATGACGAAATCGATCTCCATGCGATTGTCTGCGACGTTTGGATCGATTCGTGAGTAGAAATATGGTTTTCGACCTGATGCAACGATCATTTGGCCAACCATATTTTCAAGAATCATACCTTCATTGAGTTCGATTTTGTCGAAGAGAATACGACGGTGAATCTCGGCTCGGGCAAGTTCATTCTCGTCGAAAGCATGGCTGATGAGTAGTCCGGTATCGCCCATGTATGCCTTGAGAGCGAAGGTTTCCATTGTCATCTTAAGTCCGACGTTTGGATCCGTCACGTTGTAGGCGACATTGACCGTCCTCGCCTCCTTGAGCCACTCGAAGGATTCTTGAAGGTCTCTCATGCGTAGGTTTTCGCCAATCCGACCGGGTTTGAAGCGCTTCTCGTGTCGGGAGAGTTGTGCTGGAATTTCGTCCCAGATCGCCTCAATCCTGTATTTGGACCGTCCTCCGAACTTGTGAATGTCCTGCCGATTCGTTGCGTGGAAGCCTGACCTTCAGCTGCGTTTGCAAAAGCATGAAGAACGTGTCGAGGTCGTCAAGATATTCGTCAAAAAGTTCCTTGATGTCACGACTCACCTTGCTGAAATCAATCAAGACGTATGCCGCGTATTCGGCCTTGGCGAACTCTTCTGCAAGCCAGCTCTTGCCGACGCGTCGGGGGCCGTCCAGCATGAGCGGCTCGTTCCATGTCGTGACAAGAAAATCCTGTCCTACTGTTCTGTCGCCAAACCGCCGCGCTCGTAATGAGCGCGGCAGAAAGATGGATCAGATGTTCAGTTCGCGGTTGGAGTTGGCGGTTGTTCGTGGCGTTCTTTCGGGACGCTGATTCTCAGTGGTTGTCGGCGGTAGTCGCCTGACCGATCTCGCCAGCACCAACGGCACATTCGTCAACGACCAATAACTCGCGGCGAAGTCAATTTAATAACAGTTATGTATGTGAATCGACAAATGAACAAATTTTGTGCTTGTCAATTCGCATACAAATATGTTATCATATTGACCTATGACGCATTGGGAAGCTATAAACGAGATTGGCTTGGATAACTATGGCATTGTCACGACCGACGATGCCAAGAGCATCTGTAATCCGAGCATAGAACTGCCGCGCTGGACTAAGACTGGGCGGTTGGAAAACCTTGGCCGAGGTGTCTATCGGTTGAGCCAGTACACGCCAAGCGAATACGATCAGTACGCCGTAGCGGTTGCGCTTGTCGGTAAGGAGGCGATTGTCTATGGTGTGAGCGTCCTTGCGATGCACAATCTCGCGCTTGTCAATCCGCCGAAGATCTATGTGGCGACGGGAACGCGAAGACGGCGGCAGCTCCCCCAGTGGATCGAACTCGTTCGCCTGCCCAAAGGAACCAAGAGGGACGACTTCAACGGCGTCCGCAGTCAGAGTGTGGCAGATGCCATTCGGACCTGTAAGGGCTCGCTCATGCGTGAACGTCTTGTGTCGGCGGTCATAGACGCAAAGCGCCGCGGACTGATTGACCACCACGAGGCACAGGAACTTGAAAAGGAGTTTGTGATCCATGAAAATGCCTAACTCGGTCACCAATCTCGGCAAGGCCATCTCGCGCTATTGCGGCAAGGGACAAGATGACATCCGTCTGGCCCGCGCAATGGCCGATGTCGTTGTCGGCCAAATGCTGCCGGGCGGAGTTGTCAAAGGCGGCAGCTCGTTGATGTTCCGCTATGGCGGCGGAATCACGCGCTACACGAAAGACGTCGACACGGCGCGAGTTGTTGATCTTGAGAAATATCTGGATGCGCTCCGCATCAAGCTTGCCGAGGGATGGAATGGCTTCACTGGCAAACTGACGGACGTCGAGCCGCCGTCCCCGCCGAATGTCCCGAAACCGTATGTGATGATGCCATTCGACATTAAACTTCAGTACCTAGGCCGCCCGTGGATGACTGTGCGCATTGAGATCGGTCATAACGAGATTGGCGATGCGGACGCCTTTGAGCTGAGTTTGCCGGAAGACATCGCCGCAGCATTCGTTGCTCTCGGCTTACCGAAACCCGCAGAAATCCCCGTTATGAAGCTGTCGTATCAGGTCGCACAAAAGTTACACGCCATCTCTGGCGAGAACAGCGACCGTGCGCATGACCTGATTGATCTACAGCTGATGGACGGGCATTCAACCCTCGACCTCGCCGACATCAAGTCAAAGTGTGAACGACTATTTAAATACCGTTGTGAACAACCTTGGCCGCCGAATCTTGTCAAGGGCGAGACATGGGACAAGGTCTACACCGTAGCCCGCGCCACCTTGCGAGACGTAGCCTCCGTCCTCGCCACCGCAGACGAAGCCGTTGCATGGGCAAACGACTTAATCTCAAAAATTGATGCAGCAACGTCGGCAATCTGAATCGTCTTTTAGAATTGAGATGTTATTTAAAATTGTAAAAAGTTCTCAAGTTCAAGATGGGGAAGTTGCTACAAACGAATGGCCACATTCTCACCCATAAACGAAAGGAGCGTTTAGGATGACGTGGCGGTTGCTGGCCCGCACGGCGATTCACAAGCGTAAAGATGGCGAGCCGCTTTATTATGCTATAATACGCGGCAGGAATGAAAAGACATCTCACTGACGATCCGTATCTGAAGCCGTACGAAGCGGCGATCCGCGGCAGGTCGAGGCACGCCTTTGATCGGGCGGACGAGTTGACTTGCGACAAGGGATCGCTGGCGGACTGGGCAAGCGCGCATTTGTATTTCGGTCTCCATCGTGAGCAGCGTGAGTGGGTCTTTCGCGAACGGGCGCCCAACGCGACGGCGATGTGGCTCGTCGGCGAGTTCAACGATTGGAAGATCAATCCCGATTTTGAATGTCGGCGTCTGAGCGGAACCGATGTCTGGGAGTGCCGCGTTGCGGCCAGGCGCATTCGTCAGGGCCAGCGCTATCATCTTGAGATCCGCTGGGACGGCGGACACGCCGAGCGCATTCCCTCCTTCGCGCGCTACGTCCGGCAGGATCCGTCCAACAACCTCTTCGAGGCCACGGTCTGGGAATCGAAATACGAGTGGCGAAATTCGAAGAACGTTCCGCTTTCGGAAACGCCAATCATCTATGAGGCACATGTCGGCATGGCGACCGAGGAGGAGAAGGTCGGATCCTACGGCGAGTTCGAACGGAACATTCTGCCGCGGATCAAGGCAGCGGGATACAACACCGTCCAGCTGATGGGCATCATGGAGCATCCGTACTACGGCTCCTTCGGCTATCACGTCAGTTCTTTCTTCGCCGCGTCCTCGCGCTTCGGGAATCCGGACGAGCTCAAGTCGCTCATTGATACCGCGCACGGAATGGGACTTCGCGTCATCATGGATCTCGTTCATTCCCACGCCGTTGCGAACGAGCGGGACGGACTCGGCCTCTTTGACGGCACTGACTACCAGTTCTTCCATTCCGGCGAAAAGGGACGGCATTCGGCCTGGGGCAGCCGTTGCTTTGACTACGGCAAGACGGACGTCATCCACTTCCTGCTTTCCAACTGCCGCTTCTGGCTTGAGGAATACGGCTTCGACGGCTTCCGCTTCGACGGCGTGACTTCCATGCTCTTCTGGCATCACGGACTCGGCACCTGCTTCACCGATTACTCGAAATATTTTGATGGTTCGGTGGATGACGATGCGTGGGCGTATCTCCAGATGGCCAATCGCGTCATTCACGAGGTGAAGTCCAAGGCGATTACGATTGCCGAGGATGTATCCGGCATGCCTGGCGTCGCCTCGCCAATCACGGATTTCGGCATCGGCTTCGATTACCGTATGGCGATGGGCGAGCCGGATTACTGGTTTCACCTCGCGGAAAAGACGAAGGACGATGACTGGTCCATGGGCGGAATGTATTACGCGCTTACTGACCATCGGGCGGAAGAGAAGGTCGTCTCTTATGTCGAAAGTCACGACCAGGCGTTGGTCGGCGGCAAAACCTTCTTCTTCACGCTGGCGGACGCGGCAATTTATTACGGTATGCGCTGCGATCAGCATGGACTCGAAGTCGAGCGCGCCATCGCCCTCCATAAGATGGCGCGATTGGCAACGCTGGCGCTTAATGGCGGTGCCTACCTCAATTTCATGGGCAATGAGTTCGGACATCCCGAGTGGATCGATTTCCCGCGCGCGGACAACGGTTGGAGCTATAAGCACGCGCGGCGGCAGTGGTCACTTCGTGATGACCAGAACCTGCGCTTCAAGGCGCTCGCCGATTTTGACGCGGCTATGCTCACGACGGTACTGCACAGCAGGGCGCTTTTCGGCAAGCGCGGCTGTCTCGGCGCCATGCCCGTCCAGTTGACGGCGAACGATCCTGACAAGGTGCTGGCTTTTCTCCGCGGCAATTTGCTTTTCGTCTTCAACTTCAATCCGACCCGCTCGTTCGAGAATTACGGCATTCTGGTGCCGCCGGCGAGCGATTGGCTGCACGTGCTGGATACGGATGAACCGCGTTTCGGCGGGCAAGGCCGCATCCAGCCAGGAGTTGTCTACGCGCCAGTTCTCGTGCATGATCGCGGCGAGCTCGTTCAGCACATCCGGCTCTACCTTCCGGCCCGTACCGCGGTTGTACTCAAGCGTAAGATTTGATATAATACGCGATTCAGACCTCGGACTGTAGCTCAGTTGGTAGAGCACGACACTTTTAATGTTGGGGTCGCGGGTTCGAGCCCCGCCAGTCCGACTCTATCCAGCCATACAACACAGTGATGAAAAAGAGATTAACCTGCGCGATGGTCGGCGGAGGCCCGACTTCTTTTGTCGGACCCATCCACCGAATGGCGATACGTATGGACGATCTGGCGGATCTCGTCGACGGCTGCTATTCCCATACTGATGACTGGCATGAGCTCATTGAGCGCGTCCGCGGAAAGGTCGACTTTCTCATCGTCACGACTCCGAATAATTCGCATTTTGAGATTGCGAAGGCGGGGCTCGAGGCGGGGCTTGACGTCCTTTGTGAAAAGCCGCTTTCCCTGACGGTCCGCGAGGCGGAGACGCTGGGCAAACTCGCGGCGAAGAAAAAGCTTGTGCTTGGCGTTCCCTTTACTTATACCGGCTATCCGATGGTCAAGCTCGCGCGTGATCTCGTGAAGAAGGGTGTGCTCGGTAAGATCGACAAGGTGATGATGGAGTACGTCCAGGGGTCTTTCCGGCGTAAGAACGCCTCGAGCCGCAAGTGGAAGATGGATCCGAAGATCGCAGGTCCGAGCTGCGTGATCGCCGATATCGGGGTCCATGCCTTTACGATGGTCGAATACGTGACCGGACTTGAGACGAAGGAATTGCTGGCCGACGTTTCAACTTATGCCAATGATGCTGGGCTTGAGGATGACGCTTCGATTCTCATGCGGATGTCCGAAGGGGTCAAGGCGACGATCGTCACTTCAAAGGTGGCGACCGGTGAGGAGAACGGGGTGCGGCTTCGCATTTACGGCAGCAAGGCCTCGCTTTTCTGGGATCAGGAAGCGCCGAACTATCTTTCGGTGAAATATCCCGATGCCCCAGAACGCATCTACAAGCGGAAGGCGTCCTACGTCGGCGCGCTTTCGCCGCGCTCGGTTGCCGCCTCGCGTTTTCCGGCGGGACATCACGAGGGCTTTGTCGAAGCGCTCGCCAATATCTACGATGAGTTCACTGCGGCGGTGCGTACCCGCAAGGGTCGCGACTTTCCGGGGGCGCGCGAAGGAATTCGCTCGATGCGCTTCGTCGAGGCGTCCTTGAAGTCCGCGCGGAATGGTTCCCGCTGGACCAAAATATGATACAATACGCGGCAAATAAATTTTTCTTCCTCTTTAACAACTCACAAATCGAAAATATAAGGAAATAATCATGGTACTTGCTGATCTCAAGGGAAAAACCGTCGGTGTCTGCGTTTCGGGTGGGCTCGATTCCAAGACCATCTGCTGCGTTCTCAAGGATGCCGGCGTCAAGGTGAAGGCGTTCTCCGCCAATGTCGGCCAGCCGGACGAAAAGGACATCAATGACATCAAGAAGAAGATGGCTCCGACCGGTGTCGAGACTACGATTGTCGATGTCACCAAGGAGATGGCCGAGATCTGCTTCGAGACCGTCAAGTGCCAGGCGATGTATGATGGCGGCTACTGGAACTCGACGGGTATCGCCCGTGCGGTCACCGTGCAGAAGCTCCTTCCCGCGATGAAGAAGGCGGGTTGCTCGGTACTCGTTCACGGCGCCACCGGCCGCGGCAACGATCAGATGCGTTTCGAGCGCTACACCAACGTCCTCGCTCCTGATTTCGGCGTCTATGCGCCGTGGCGCGATGCTGATCTGCTCAAGCTCTTCCCCGGCCGCACGCAGATGGT
>DCIL01000039.1:9931-16204 GCA_002315875.1 Verrucomicrobia bacterium UBA1727
ATGGAGACCTCGATGCGCATCGTCAAGCCCACGATGGGCGTGTGGCCCGAGAAGGCGCCGAACAAGGTCGAGAAGGTTACGCTGAAGTTCGAGAAGGGACGCTGCACCGCGATCAACGGCAAGAAGATGTCCCCGCTGCAGGTGATGCTCGAGATGAACAAGATCGGCGGACGCAACGGCATCGGCATGAAGCACGCGCTTGAGAACCGTATCATCGGCACCAAGAGCCGCGGCGTCTACGAGGCCCCCGGCATGGAGGTTCTCTCGTGGGGACTCAAGTACATCTACGAGGGCATCATGGATCGCCGCTCGACGAAGATGTTCATGGAGATGTCGAAGTTCGTCAGCGATCAGATCTACGACGGCCGCTGGTTCGATCCCGCGACCGAAGCCGCCCGCGCGGCGATTCAGGTCTGGGCGGACAAGGCGACGGCCGAGGTCACGCTCGGACTTTACAAGGGCAACATCTTCTTCGAAGCTCTCAAGGGACTCAAGGCCACGATCTACAACGAAGCCGACTCCTCGATGGAGGCATCGAACGGACTTAATCCGCACAGCTCCCAGGGCTTCGCCGAGATTCAGTCCGTCGAGGCCAAGATGCTCGCGAAGGCAGGACAGATCAAGGCGTGAAATGGGTGGTGAAGAGAAGTGAAGAGAGGTGAAGAGAGGTTTTGAAGGGCAATTTTATGGATAAGGAAAACGAAAAGACAGACAAGGTACAGGAAGAGTCCGATGTGAAGGCCTCCGAGGTCAAAGAGGAACCTTCCCAACCTTCCCAACCCTCTCAACCTTCTCAACCCTCTCAACCTTCCCAACCCTCTCAACCTTCTCAACCCTCACCTGACTGGAAAGATCTCTACGCTCGTCTTTTGGCTGACTTCGACAACTACAAGAAGCGCGCCGCTCGCGACCGTGAAGATTCCTATCGTTTCGCCGAGTCGGACATTCTCAAGGATGTTCTGCCGGTAATCGATAATCTCGCCCTCGCCCTCGCGAATGCCAAGGAAAAGGCCGAGGATCCTTTCGTCAAAGGCGTCCAGCTCGTTTACGATTCGCTTCTCAAGGCGTTTAAGGATCACGATGCCGAACCTTTCGATTCGCTCGGCAAGGTGCTTGATCCCAATACGATGGAAGCGATTGCCACTTTGCCTTCTCCGGATGTCGAAGAGGGCATGGTTGCGAACGAGGTCAAGCGCGGCTGGATGCTCAAGGGTAAGCTCCTCAGGGCTGCGCAGGTGGTCGTTTCGAGTGGGTTGCCGGACAAACAGTGATTTTGGTATAATTCACGTGTCTTCGAAGACACAGAACAAACAAGGAGAACAACCATGGCTCATAAGATTGCTGCCGACAAGTGCGTCGGATGCGGATGCTGCAAGGATGCGTGCCCCGCGGAGGCGATTGCTGAGGGTACGCCCTATACGATCGATCCCGACAAGTGCGTTGACTGCGGTGCCTGCGCCGCGCAGTGCCCGAACGAAGCTATCGCCCCGGCGTGATAGAATTCGTACAGGAAACCCTGCTGCTTCTGCCGTTTCTCTTTGCGACTTATCTCGTACTTGAAGCGATAGAAGCGAAAGCGGGAGGCGCGCTCGAGAAATTTCTCGAGCGTGCTCGTTCAATAGGTCCGCTCGCCGGTGCGCTCGCCGGTGCGATTCCGCAATGCGGTGTCTCCGCAGCCGCGGCATCTTTTTATGCGGGGGGAATCATCACCGTCGGCACGCTCGTATCCGTGTTTCTCTCGACGTCCGACGAATTGCTGCCGGTTCTTCTTTCCGAGCGCGCGCCGATCTCGCTGATGTTGAAGATCGTGGGACTCAAGGTCGTCTTCGCCATTGCCGTCGGTTTTACCATCAACGGTGTCTTTGCCGCGCTTCGCCGTTTTCGCCGCGAGGTTTCGGTGCATGAGCTTTGCGAGCACAGTCACTGCGGATGCCGCGATCATAAGGGCATTCTCGTGCCGGCGCTTATCCATACTGCGGAAATCTTCGTTTTCATCGTCATTATCTCCGGTGCCATCGAACTGGCGATGCATTATTTCGGTGAGGACTGCTTGCAGCGGCTGCGGCTTACCACTCCGTTTTTCGGAGAGCTTGCGGCCGGGGCGCTCGGACTGATTCCGAATTGTGCGGTCTCGGTTGCTGGCGCCAAGCTCTACCTGGCGGGCGCGATGAGTCCCGGGGCGCTGATGGCCTCTTCGTTCACCGGTTCGGGACTCGGCCTCCTCGTGCTTTTCCGCACCAATCGCAACTTGAAGGAGAACCTTTCGATTCTCGCTTCGGTCTATGTGATCGGCGTGTTGCTCGGCTGGCTCTGCGGAGCGTTGATATGATGATTGTGAACGCATTACTGGCGGCAGCGGTGCTGTCGCTGAATGGAGATTGGAATCTCAAGGGATGGCCCACGCCCGACCGTGGCAGCGTACGCACGCTCGAGAAGATTCCCGCGGATGCTCTTACGCTCGCGGCGAAAGTTCCGGGCTGCTACGAACTCGATCTCTGCGCGGCCGGACTTTTACCGAATCTATTTTACGCGAACAATCACTACGCCGTTCGCAAGTACGAAGGACATCAGTGGCTCTATTCGCGCAAGTTCAAGCTGGATGCGGTTGCGTCCGGTGAAAAGGCGGTGCTGGAGTTTGACGGACTCGACACGCTCTGCGACGTCTTCGTAAACGGACGGAAGGTCGGTGAGGCGGCAGACATGTTCGTACCGCACGAGTTCGAGGTTACGGACGCAGTGCGCTCTGGTGAGAATGAAATTGCTGTTCTCTTCCGTGCGCCGATCGTTGAGTCGCAGTTTGTGGACATCGCACCGATTGGCGATGCGAATTCGAGTGCCGAACTCGAGGGCTTCCGCAAGCCGGCGTGCATGATCGGCTGGGACATTCTGCCGCGCTTCGTCTCCGCGGGAATCTTCCGCGATGTGCGGCTCAACGTGCGGCGTCCCGAGCGCATTCGCGACTGGTTCTGTGCTCAGACTGCCATCGACCTCGAGAAGCGCTCGGCGAATTTCCTGCTGGACATGCGGCTCGAAGGATCCTTCCGCCGGTTGGATACGTCCGAGCTTGTTGTCAGCGTTTCACGCAAGGGCAAGCAGGTTGTCGGAAAGAATCTGAAGCTTGTCCATTGGGCTCCGCGATTGGGCTTTGCAATCAGCAATGCCGATTTCTGGTGGCCGCGGGGATTCGGTGAGCCGTCCCTTTACGATGTGAAGGTGGAGTGGAAGGATCTTGCGAGCGGCGAAATCTTTGACGTGAAGAAGTTTCGTCTCGGCGTGCGCAAGATTGAGTTCACGCTACGGGACTATGAACTGGCGACGAAGAAGCCCGGTGAAATGCTGTTCACGGTCAATGGCAAGCCGTGCTTCATCCGCGGCACGAGCTGGACGCCTACCGACGCGTTGCCTTGTCGGGCGAAGGAACGAATCGTTCCGACGCTCGAACTGGTGGCCGAAGCGAATTGCAATATGATTAGGGTCTGGGGTGGTGGACTCTACGAGCCGGAGGTTTTCTGGAATTGGTGTGATGAGAACGGTGTCATGGTTTGGCAGGATTTCTGTTTCGCCTGCACACAGTACGCGCAGAACAATCTCGCCTTTCACGAACAGGTGAAGAAGGAGACGATCGCGGTCGTCAAGCGTCTTCGCAATCACGCCTCGCTTGCGCTTTGGTGCGGTAACAACGAAAACGATTCGGTGTATTCGGTCGGCCACTGGAAGAATCATGGAGCCGATCCCAATCGCGATGTCATTTCGCGCAAGCTCCTCCCCGAGGTCCTCCGCGAGTTTGATCCGACGCATCCTTATTTGCCGAGCTCGCCGTTCGTCAATCGGGACGTCATCGAGGGACGCACGCTGTCCGTCGAGGGCCACTACTATCGTCGCTGGTGGAAGGGTGATGTCATCACCGCCTCCCACGAGAAGTTCTACAGCGAGATCGGTCTTCACGGATGTCCGGCGGCGGCGTCCGTTCGCGAAATGTTCTCGCCTGACTGTCATAATCCGTTCACGTCTCCGGCTGAGAACAATCGCATGTGGAAGGTGAAATACGAAGCGTATGATCCGTCCGCGCTTTTCGGTCCCGGCAGTGAACTTCAGCCGGGCGAGCCGCCACGCGGCGTTTGTGATTTCAACGACCAGTGGGTCAAGCGCGGCGTTTGCGTCTTCGAGGGGAAGGCGTTGGAACGCTCCCGCTGGACCGGTTGCCGTAATCATCGTCTCGTGTTGCAGATGCACATGCTCTTCGGAGATCCCATCCCGAATGATCTCGAGACCTTTGCGCTCGAGAGTCAGTGTGCACAAGCCGAGGGCATGAAGTTCCTGGTCGAGCATTGTCGTTCGCGCAAGTTCGCGAAGAAAACCGGCATGACCTGGTGGAACATTCGGGACGGCTGGCCGATCATCTCGGACGGGGTAGTTGAATACAACGGACGGCGCAAGCTCGCCTACGATTACATCAAGTGTTCTCAGCAGGACGTGCTGGTGATGGTGGACGAAAACGGTGATGTTCTCGTGGTCAATGATCTGCTGCGTCCCGTCTCCGGCCGCGTCCAGCTTGTGGATGCCGAGAGTGGCAAGACCTTTCTTGTGACCGATTTCAATTGTCCCGAAAACGCCGTGGCGAAGATCGGGGCGGTCAAGCTTGAGGGACAGGGTGTGGTGAAGATCAGCTACACGGCTGACGGGCGCACGTTCTCCAATCATTATCTTTACGGCGGACCCACGAGCAAGTTCGTCGGCGAAAAGAAAATCAAGTTCGGCGATTATCGTCGTTGGATGGGTCTGTGATGAAAATATCGGTCATCACCGTTTGTCGTAACAATGCCGCGATGCTTGCGCGTGCGATGGACAGCGTATTGCGTCAGCGTTTGAATGGCTTCGAGCTGGAATACATCGTTGTCGATGGCGGCAGCAGCGACGGCACGCTTGAGCTTTTGCGCGCCTACGAACAGAAGAACGGGGGACGCATCAAGTGGATCAGCGAGAGCGACCGCGGCATTTACGATGCGATGAACAAGGGTATTGCGCTTTCAACCGGCGACCTTGTTGGAATCGTCAACTCTGATGATGCTTTTGCGTCCGACACGGTGCTTGAATCCGTTTCCGCGGCATTTGCTGAGGATCCCTCGCTTGAGGCGGTTTACGGAGACGTGCGTTTCGTGCGTGACGGCAAGGTCGCGCGTTATGTGAGCGGACGGTATTTTCGTCCATGGATGTTCCGCCTGGCGACCTTCCCTCCGCATCCTTCGACCTTCATTCGGCGCGAGTGTTTTGTGAAGTGGGGCGGATATGATACTTCCTATCGCATCGCCGGTGATTTTGATTTGCTTTTGCGTTTCATGCTTCTCAAGGGTATGCATTGTCGCTATCTTCCGCTTTGTACGCACGATATGGCGCTCGGCGGCGCTTCGACCACGCTGGCGCGGCAGTGGGAGAAGGAGACGGAGGACCTTCGGGCGATTCGCGCCAATGGTCTTTGGACGGCCCGTCCGCTCACCTGGCTTCGTTATCCATTGAAAGCGATGGAGTTTCTTCGCTGATTTTTGGTATAATACGCGCTTGTTTCTAAGGAAGAAAAAGATGATTAAGGGATCCAGCGTCGGTAAGAGAATCCGCACCTATCGCGAGCAGCTCGATATGAGCGTCTACGATCTCGCGACGAAGAGCGGTGTTGATGAAAAGCTCGTCAATGCGATCGAGAAGGGTGAAGTCCTTCCCGCGCTTGGTGTGCTTACGAAGCTTTCCCGCGCGCTCGGCCAGCGGTTGGGCACGTTTATGGACGACCAGTTCAAGCCCGATCCGATCATCACGCGCGCGGCGGATCTTGAGTCGAAGAAGGTTGCGGGCGAGGGCATGAACGAGCTTGGTTATGCGTCGCATTCGCTTGCGCTGGGCAAGCCCGATCGGCACATGGATCCGTTCCGCATTGAATTCGCCGCGGACGGGGTGGACGAGTTGTCGTCCCACGAAGGCGAGGAGCTGATCATCTGTCTCGCTGGCGAAGTTGAGCTTACCTACGGCAATGAGAAGAATGTGCTTCAGCCCGGCGATACGGCGTATTACAATTGCGTCGTGAAGCATGGGCTTAAGGCGCTTGGCGGCAAGCCCGCCTCGATCTACGGTATCGTCTTCATGCCGGTTTAAAGGTTGATTTTTCTTTCCAGGCATTCCACTTCGCAATGCTCGGAAGGATATGGAGGGTTGGCGGAGTGGTTGAACGCGGCGGTCTTGAAAACCGTTGAGGATTTACGTCCTCCGGGGGTTCGAATCCCTCAC
>DCIL01000039.1:16236-16366 GCA_002315875.1 Verrucomicrobia bacterium UBA1727
AATGGAATAATAATTCAGAGAGCCGCCTCGGGCGGCTCTTTTGCATATCCAGAATTAGCCCAAATGTTTGGGCTTTTTTCGTATAGTTATCTTGCGGCGCGGTTCTCTCTGTTTCTCTGCCCGGAGAGAG
>DCIL01000107.1:0-10581 GCA_002315875.1 Verrucomicrobia bacterium UBA1727
TTTCAAATGCGACACGCCTGGGGAAAATGGACGCCGTCTGACACCGCCCCTACATCTCAATATTCGCCATCAATTCGCGAGTGACCGCTGGCCAGGTATAATGTTCTTCCACAAGAGTTCGTCCGTTCGCTCCCATTTCAACGAGGCACAAATCGGAAAGTCCGAAAAGCCGGACGATCGTTGCCGCCAGCGTTTCCACGTCATTGGATATCCACCATCCGCATTTACGCTCGCTCACGATTGACCAGGGAGTATTCGTCGAGGTGATCACCGGCTTGCCGTGGGCGAGCGCATCCACCACGGTGGCGCCGAAATTCTCAGTGTGGGACACCAACGCCAGCGCGGTGCAGCTGTCGTATTCGGAGGCAAGGTCGTCCCCGTACTTGGGACCGACGAACTCGACCTCGGTCCGCGGCGGTTGGTTGAGCTTCAACTCATCGCATAGCGCCTTCAATTCTGCCAAGTGTCCCGCCTGATCGGGTCCCACAAGGCGCAAGCGCCAGGACGAAGAAGACGACTGGGACCGAAGAGCGAGCGCGAAAGCGCGAATGAGATTGTCCAGCGCCTTCACGGGATAGATCCTACCGACGAAAAGCAGCGTCTTACCGATCGCGCCGCCACCTGCAGACGCGCGCGGCAAGATTGTTCCGAGCGGCACCACGAAGGTTTGCGAGAATCCGAGCCCTTGATTCCACTTCGCTTCCAATTCGGTCGTACAGTGAATGCGCACGGCCGCTTTGAGATCGCGTTTCTGATAAAGGTGCCATGCGAAGATTTTCTTCCACCATTTGTGGCGCATGCTCCACGGCGCGGTCATACCGTGAGTGGACCATACGACAGGAACCTTGCACTTCGCCGCCATACGACTCGCCCGATGCAAAAGCGGACTCCAGAGTCCATGGATGTGAATAACGTCGAAGGCGGAGATGTAGGCAGACGAGGAAACACAAGAGGACTGCTCGCCGGTCACGACCTCTACCTCGTGTCCAAGCGCGCGCTCTTCGCGAACGACATTTTCGACGAAGGTCGTGACCCCCGATGCTTTTCCCATCCCGACAACTACATGCAACACACGCACGAGCTTCAGCCCTCCAAAATCAATGAATCGAGCAGGAATGGAATCACTCCCACGTATACGATTCCGTCCTCATCAACCAACGGTCTGCGCGTACCCGAGGTGACGATGATTTTACGAAAGAAATCCCCACACCATTTAAGCGACTTCCTCTCCTGCTCTCGCTTCTCCTCGTCAGGGATTCGATAGGCAGACTGAACATATACTCTCTTCGACCCAAGGTTGACCACGAAATCGATTTCGCACGACTTTCGAATCGTTTTACCATTCTCCTTGCTAAAATGTTCAACGACACCGACATCGACATTATATCCCCTGCGAATCAACTCGTTGTAAATCGCATTCTCCATCAAATGAGTCTCCTCGGTCTGACGAAAGTTGGTGCGGGCATTTCTAAGCCCCAGGTCAGTCGCATAGTATTTCTCTGGATAGTACAAATACTTCCGACCACGAACATCGTATCGCCGAGCCTTCGAGAAAAGGAAAGATTCGTCAAAGTAATCAAGATACTTCTTAATAGTTCGATCGGTCGTTTTCAGTTTCGCCTGATTTCGCAAAGTCGCCGAAATATTAAAGGGAGTTGTCAACGATCCTACAGTCGAGAACAACATGTCGGCCACGCGCTCCAAGGCCGTATCATCCTTCAACCTGTGCCGTTCGCGAATATCCTTCATGTACACCTTTGCAAATAAATCTTTCAAATACTTCGAACGAACGGAATCATTCCGTTCCAATACTGCCATCGGCATACCTCCCCAAATCAGATATTCGTCAAAGGCCTCTGATTTGTCCAAACCAGTCGCCTCGATATACTCCCCAAGCGACAGCGGATACACCTTGATTTCAAATCCCCGATCGCGAAAATTTGTCGCCACGTCTTTTGAGAGCATCTTAGAGTTAGAGCCGGTAACGTAGACATCGACATTTTTCATCGCTCTAAACTCGTTCAGCACATCATAAAAAGTTACATAAGCACGCTTTTTATCCTCGGGAGAGATGTCGGCGAGTTTGATTCCGGGATTCCTCACCTTCAACGACAACTGAACCTCATCAATGAGAACATAGATGCTTGCGTTCGATCAACTGGTCCAGATAAAAATCCCGCCTTATGCCCATTTCTCACTCCTGTACAAACTTTTGTGTTCTTACACATATTCTCATACAGTCGGAATTATATCAAATGACAGCGCCAGAGGCAATGCCCAATTCACCAATCACAATCAGCCGCGACCCACCCCATCCATCCCCAACCGGTCAGTATCAGTGTTTTCATAATTGATTCACTCAACCGCAGTCATGTCACTCTGCTCCATCTCCAGACACCATTTCCAGACCGGAATCGCACGAATACCATCTCCCAAATCCTTTTCCGTATCCCAAGTGACGATCTTGCAATCCTCAATTCCCGTAGCCGACTTGGCGTCCCCTATGGCGGAAAGTTCACGATTAAAAGTCTTGTCCTCTGAGATTTCCCATGCGACCTGAATCAGACTATACTTGCCAGTCAGGGAATCGTAGACATGAAAGTCCACCTCGCGGTTGTCATCCAGAGGGTAATAATGAATCTTTCGCTGCCCCCTTCTCAAGGTCATGTAGACGAGATTCTCAAGCTTCCATCCCTTTTCTGAATCTACCTTCGGCGTTACCGCCGCGATCAATCCCGTGTCGACAATGTAGTATTTGTCGGGATTGACCCGCTTGACCGCCAGGGAGTCGGACAGCACGGAAACGGGATATACCAGATAGGCGTCCTTGAAATATGACACGTAATCCGCCACATCCTCGCGTCGGCATGGATAAGCAAGATTCTTCAACACTCCCGATATGGCATGAACCGACGTTCTGCGCGCATAATTATGCACCAAGTAGTCGAGCGTGTAAAGAAGCGACTGAACGCTGACCACCTTATACCGCTGAAGAACATCCCTGTAGATGACGGCGTGAAGATAGTCTTGCAAAGTCGCGTTCCGTGCGGCAGGCGGCATCTCCTGTACGGCCGGAAATCCCCCGACGTCCAGATAGCGGGCCATCGCATTGCGCAACACGCCCTTCTGCGCAGCCGTATAGACCCCTGTGCGCAACGGCTTCTGCAGTAACGAATTGAAGCGAAGGAATTCAGCGAACGAAAGCGGAAACACTTCAATGGGAACCGACCGCCCACGCATCGCCGTGGCAATTTCCTCGGACAGAAGCTTCGACGAAGACCCCGTCAGACACAACTGGACGCGCGGCGAATCCACCAACCTTCTGGCATAGGACTCCCACCCGGCCACGTTCTGCAGTTCATCGAGAAAATACCAGCACTGCGCAGACGCATATTCGGGAAAGAGCTCAGCATGCGCCTCGGCGATCAGATCAAGTTGGTCCATCGTAATCGACTTGATCCGCTCGTCCTCGAAGTTCAGATGAACGATTCGTCCAGGCGCCACCCCGTCGGCGAGCAACGCCTTGATCCGCTCATAGGTGACATAGGTCTTCCCCGTGCGCCGCATTCCCTTGATCACAGTCGCCAGCGAAGGTTTTTCATAATACCCGCTGTCTCGCGAGACCACCCGCGCGGGAAGACCCTCGTCATAATATTCAGCCATCACTGCCTTCAATGCGTTCTTCATGGCCGACATTATACCACATTACGTACCAATCACACAACCCGTTGGTACATTTTTTGTACCAAACTCACCCCTCCGCCCCTGGCGGCAGCCGCGCCCCGCCCCATTCATGCCCGCACTTCAGGCACTTACATCCCATCGTCAATTTGACGACGATGCCACGCTGTTCCCGCGGCACCATCACCACATCATCGCTCTTGCATTTCGGACAGCAAGAACAGAACACAACCGACAACCGCCGCGAAAGAACATTCGCCGTTCCTTCGCCATTCAACCTCTGCTTCATCTCCCATCCTCAACGATGCCACATGCACCACTGTTCTCCAATGATTATTTATCGCTTAGCTTCCATTTCTTGTCTTCAACCTCAAGTGCGGCTTCGATGACCGACATCTGCATGCGCAACTTTTCAAATTCCAACTTAAGGTCAAACTTCTTCAGCTCACTGTCTGGATTTTTTACCGAGCCATCGTCATTCTTGCAGCTGTCACCAATCGACGTGAGCACAATACCGACAACTACATTCATCACAATAAATGATGAGATAAGAATATAACTGATGAAGAATACCCAAGCATACGGAAACTCAGCGATTACGGGACGGGCAATGCCCATCGACCAACTTTCAAGCGTCATGATCTGGAAGAGCGAATATACCGACTTGCCGAGCGAGCCAAACCAATCGGGGAAACGAGACCCGAAGATATTAGTCGCCAGAATTCCATACACGTAGTACACCAACCCCAAAAGGAACGAGGCCCACCCTACGCCCGGCAATGACTTGATGATCGCTGAGAGGATCACCCGCATCGAACGCACGCCCGAAATTAATTTAAAAACCCGCAACACGCGGAAAAGCCGAACCGACGAAAACATCCCCATATCCGGAACGAAAGAAACAGCGACGATCACGAAATCGAATACATTCCATGGATCTCTACAGAAGCGTCGGTTGTAAACAATGATCTTAAGTATCAACTCACATGTGAATACGACAAGGCAGAAACCATCAAGCCGCGACAACCAGGTCCCGCATTGAGCAACAATGGCAGACGAAGTCTGCAACCCAAATAGAACTGCATTGAATACAATTACCAATAGGACTGCAGACTGAAAGTACCGACACTCTACAAAAGTCTTAATTCTCGTTAGCATTTTCATTTACCCTGAAACCGTTTTTGCCGTCAACACCTTTATTCAGCAAGTCCGCCTTTTCGGTACGCAGTTCCTTCAAGCCCTCCTGCACCAGGGATAAAACGATAACCCAAGCCACGAATCCCGCGGCGACGTACTTCATAAGGAAGGGCAACTCAAGACCACTATTCCAGATGACATGTAACACGACGGGAACAAGGAAGAGACGCCAGAATTGCGGTTGCTGGACCATGCTCCAGCGGAATGGCGCCGTACCCTTTACGCGCCAAAGTGCTGCACCAGCGATTGCCGTCCACACAACATGCGCTCCTGGCGACAACACCCCGCGAAGCAGGATGTTCTCAGTTACCTCATCAATTCCATCCGCTTGCAGCATCACCTGAAACGCATATCCCATTGACTCAAAAATGGCGAATCCCGCACCAACACACGCACCGAAAAGCAATCCGTTAAGCTTATATCGATACTGGGAAGACTTTGCCACGAAAAGAAGCGCCAGCAATTTTCCGGGCTCTTCGATCAACCCCGCAATAGATGCTTCCATCCACCCAAGACCATCCGTCGGCAGCTCAAACAGAACAAGAGAAAACAGTAACGAAACAACTCCTCCCAACATCACGAGACGAATTGTCTGATACAGCGAGACATTCTTGCGTACATTAACCTCGAAAAAGAACAGGACAGTCGCAAGCGGAATCGCCATCGCTCCGGTAAATATCAACCCTGGCAACAGATTGATGTTTTCAAACAGATGCCAGCAGAATACAAACAGAAGGTAGACAATGACAGATCCCGTCAATGCGCGCAGGAACATCCAGGGGCGTGGCCATGATGTGTCAACATCCTGAATATCCGGTATCGTCCCAGGCGTACCGACGCAAAACTGCCGCTCGATATCGGCGACATCGTGCTTTTTGAAGACCTCGGAGAAGAGCGCCTGAAGGGAAAACCCCTCCAGACGCTCCGTGGAAGTCAAGTCGCGGAACTTTGATGACAAATCTTCGCTCATTGCATGCCAAGATTAATTCATGATCAACTTCCACTCACCATCATATTTTTTTAGTTTATACGTTTGAGTATCCTCTCCCCCTCCAATCTTCCTAAGTTTGACCTCAACTTGCGCCTCGTCTCCACTTGATTTAACACTTTCACATTTCATCGATGAAAAGGCTTCAATCATAAGCTGCTGCTGCTCTTCTGTCATATCCGAAAAAGACTCAATGAAACCTTTTGCCAGTTCCTTCTCTAAAACCTCAACCTCCTTCTCCGACAATTTCGAAAATTCCTCCCTTACATCGTCAGGCCAATACAAATTTTCAAAAAATGTCTCAAGATCTCCCTTTGCCAAAGCCACCATAGTGTTTTTTGCCACATCAAAAGGATCCTCGCTACCTCCACCGAGCATGCTGAACATCAATACTGCAACCAGCGCCCCGAGTACACCCCAGACAATAAGCTTGTTGCGTTTACTCTTGAGAGCTGGCACCTTATTCATCAGGCCATTGCCCATATCATATCCCGCAAGCGCGGCAGACTTCCCCTTGTTAATCAATTCTTCAGCGTTCATATCACTCCTTGTTATTTGGTTGTTAATTTGGTTTATGCCAAAACGAATACCTATCCTGTTACTTTGCCGTCAAATACTTAACGGTCTCATCCCACAAACGATCCAACATCGCCTTTTGCTTGATCGCCCCGATGGACGCTGTAACAAAAAGCGGCCAGAGAACGATCATAGAGACAGCGCCGGCCGCCACTTTGTCAAGCCACTTACCCGCCAACACCTCGGCTGCAAGCGCCTCACCAGCATCAACAAGTTTCAATGTGGCGCAGTTTTCCAGGCCAGAAAGCTTTTTAAGCCAACCACCGGCGGTGTTCTGCGCCGTATTGCGCATCTGAATCAGAACTCCTTGCGCACCGTTTTCCTCAATCGGTACAACCTGAACTTCATACCCGTCCGCCTTGTACTTCTGCGTGATGAATTCAACGCAGGCATCCTTCTTAGATGCCGCGCCGGCAATCGTCAACTTTCTTTCCATTTGTTCGTTTCCTTTCGTTTTGTTGTATCATCGACACTCAATTGGAGTGCTAATGCATAAAGTCCCCGCACTGCGTTTCCGCCGAGGCGACTGGTATGCCCGAAGGGAGAACACAGTGCGGGGACAAAGGACAACATGGCATAAAATGCCAAGAGCATCCGTCTCCGCGTCTGCGCTTTCTCCAATCAGATGATTACCAGTCTTCCGGCGGATCAGCTGCAAACGTTTTCAACTGCGTGGAAGTATAGCAAAAGTTCTTCGCCGAGGCAACCTGTCTCTCACAAAAAACTTCTGTCACACGACCAGGTCTCCCCCTTCGGGATACCAACCGCAACCTAATGATACGGACGAAATGGGAAACGGTGACAGTTTAATTTTTCAGTTTTCGGAAACTACTCGCTGTAGCGCTGCTCGAGGGCGGAGATGGCGCGGTCAATGCGGGATTTAACCTGCTTGACGACATCGTAGGAAACGCCGAAGCGCGCAGCAACCTCGCGCGGGGACAATCCCTCGAAACCGGGGGACAGTCCCTGCAAAGCACGGTAGATCCGCTTCGACTGCTCTGAGATGGCAGTCCGGGTAAGGATATGCTCCACAGCCGCCGCGCGAATCGCCTGCCGCCAACGCACATCGAAGAGCGCGCCCGGGTCGACAGAGGATAGTGTATCGGAGGCGCAAAAGGAGTTATTCGCTTCTCTCTGACGCGGTGATGACACCGCGTCTACGGCGTCAGCATCCGAACCGAGCTCGGGACGCACAAGCGACTCTCGATAGCGGTCAATAAGAATTCGCCGCGTCATGGACGCGAGATAGGAACGAAACTTCCCCTTGCTGCGATCGATTGCATTCGCCCGCAGAACGTCCACCAGCCGGACAAAAACATCCTGAATGACATCGTCAAGATCGGCCTCGCTCATTCCACCTTGCACCTGGCGCAAGAAACGCCGAAGCGACGGTGTGTAGAGATCGACAAATTCCTGCCACTCTTCACGATCGTCGCCGTTCGCGAAATCGGCGATCTTTCTCAACAATGTCTTTGGAGTTTGGGGAAACATGGGGAATAAGGAAAAAGGAAAAAGGAAAAAGGAAAAGGGAAAAGGGAAAAGGGAAAAGGGAAAAGGAAAAAGAATGGATGGAAGAGAGTTATGGATTGGGAGAGAATTTTGGGCCGATGCAGAGGCGGAAACCGAGATGCGGCATACGGTCAGAAAGAGAAGACCAGGCGCGATCACCAGGAATGTCAGGCGCCATGTAACCACCAACCATGAGCGGATATGTGCCAGTCCGCTCCACCGGATTCGTGATCGACAGCCCTTGTCCCTGATAGAGCCGATTCACGGTCACACCCCACTCCGTCTTCCCCCAACTATGCAAGCCATCCGAACAGGTGTCCTCCATACGCTCGAAGCAATTGCCCAGCATATCGTAAAGTCCGAGATCGTTCGCCGGCTTCAGTCCGACCGGCACCGGTGGAATCTGCGATGAACTCCGCTCCCATTCGTCTTTGCCTGGGCGGACGATCTTCGGCGGAAACGTCCTCCAGATGTTTGTCACCAGCGGCACGGGAAGGTTATATCCTTCGTAATAGGACCGCATGCCGGCTGTCGTATCCATTCCGTTTACCCCCTGCCCGAACCAGCCGCGCTCCGCATACGCTATGCGCATGGCTTTCTTGTCCGGAAAATTCTCTGGCACCGTCCGCCCCTCAGCATACGCAAGCCGCCATTCGGCCAACGTCGGCAGACGAATCTCGTAGCCCAACGGAAGCTGCGCGGCAAAACGCGCATTGAGGCGGGCGCAGAAATCGGTCACCTCGTCCCGCGATACATACGTCATCGGCGCATCTTCTCCGCCCTTCCACGCCGTCAGCGGCTCACCACGGACGGCGAACCACTGACGCCGCGTCACGGGGGTAGCCGCAAGCCAATAGGAATGCGAAACCGCAATGGATATCGTACGATAGGAATTCGTTCCGGGCGGGCATGAACAAAACACAAAGCGATTGGTCGCGTCAACGGACAGCACGATTCGAGAGTCACGCGAGGAAGATGCCTCGGATGCCGCACGATTTGCCCACCAAGGCAAAAAGCACGCACCCAACGCAATGATCAAAAATGCCACAGCCAGCAGCCAAACGCCTGCCTTGACGCGATGATTACCCTCTCGCCTGCAAATAGGCCCGCGCATCGGCTTGCGCTCGGCCGGATTATTCGACAGGAGTTTCTCCAACCGCGCGCGCCATCGTCCGTCAAATGGCGATAGCAAATCAAGTGCGTTCGTTCCCGGCTCGTACCACATACCAGTCAGAAGACGGAAGAAAGCCACGCCCATCGCATACCAGTCGCTTGCCGCCGTTGCAACCTCACCCCTTCGCAACTCTGGCGCCAAATACCAGTATGTCCCCATGACTGGACGCGTCCCCGTGGACATTCCGTCTATCATGGTCGTCGTCTGCTGTAGCTCGTCGCGCATCTCATCGTCGAGAATTCGCGCCACCCCGAAATCGGAAAGGATCGCATTTCCGTCAGGATCAATCAGCACGTTGTTCAGTTTTACGTCCCGATGCACGATGCCATGAGAATGACAGTAATCAAGCGCGGATACCAGCTGACCATACCAACGCTCAGCATTGCCCTCGGTCACCTCGGACATTTTCTGAACATCGGCAAGCGTTTTCGAGCACCCCAATGAATCCAAAACCAAATCCATGGCCATCCATGGAGTGTCCGTCACACTATCAACGCCCATGTCGTACACCCGAACCAGATTCGGATGCGACAGGCGCGAAAGTATCCGTCCCTCGGAAATGAAACGCTGGCGAAGGAAATGATCGTCCTTCCGCTTGACGGCATAGATCTTGACCGTGACCCGCCTGCCGTCAAAGGTCTCCGCCTCATAGACCTCGCCCATACCGCCGGACCCCAGCCGACGGACAAGGCGATATCCGCCGATTATCTGATCAATCCATCTGTCATCCATCAGTAGACGAAGAGGATTTCACGATACTTCGGAAGCGGCCACTTCGCATCGTCAATGAGCGCTTCGAGTCGGTCGACGGTCTTGCGCAAGTCGGTCATAGCGGGGATGAGCATTCCGGGATCGTCTTTCGCCAGCACGCGCTCGAGATTGTCGCACTTGACGTTGAGATCGTCGAGTCCGGCTCCAAGGCGCAGCGAAAGCGCGGTGAGACCCTTGATGCCGGCACGGAGTCCGTCCGCCTTGGCCTGTCCGAGCGCGGACGCAAGGCGCGAGAACTCGTCCGCCACGACGGGACTTATCATCGACCGTGCGATCTCCAGCGCGATGTCCGCCTCAATGCGGATACGCCGCGTGTAATCCTCCCAGCCGATCTCCCAACGCGAAAGCATTTCGGTGCGAGAGAGGACTCCGTACTTCTCGAAAAGCGCGATATTGCGCTCGTCATGAAGCGGAGTGAGCGCCTCGTTGGTATCGCGCAGATTGGGCAGTCCGCGCTTCCCCGCCTCCTTCGGCCAGTCCGAGGAATATCCGTCACCGGAGAAGATGACGCGCTTATGCGCCTTGACCTCATACTGGAGAAGCTTCTGAAGATTGACGTTGAAGTCGCCCTTCATCGCATCGAGCTTGTCGCAGAACGCATCGATGGATTCGGCTACGATCGTGTTGAGCACCATCTGACTCTGCGCGCAGTTCTGCGAAGAGCCGGGCGCGCGGAACTCGAACT
>DCIL01000107.1:10603-16474 GCA_002315875.1 Verrucomicrobia bacterium UBA1727
TGCCGGTGAAGGCGAACGGCGAGGTTCGATTGCGGTCCGTCGTGTCCTTCGGCAAGGCGGGCAGCGTATCAACACCGATGCGCAGCTTGCCGCCGCGACGTCCTTCGCCCGAGGGACGCTTGCCGCTCTCGATGGAGTCGAGAACGCCGTTGAGCTCGTCCCCGAGAAAGACGGATATGATCGCCGGCGGCGCCTCATTCGCTCCAAGACGATGATCGTTGCCGGCACCGGCGGTGGACATGCGTAGGATGTCCGCATGCATCTCGATCGCGCGGATGATCGCCAGCAGGAAGGTCACGAAGATCGCGTTCTCGCGCGGATTGTCACCTGGCGTAAGCAGATTGCGGTTACCGTAGGCGATGGACCAGTTGCAGTGCTTGCCGGATCCGTTCACACCCTCAAACGGCTTTTCGTGCAGAAGGCAGACGAGATCGTTGCGCTCGGCCGTCTGCCGCAACACCTCCATGATCATCATGTTGTGATCGACGGCGAGATTGAGATCTTCGAACATCGGTGCGAGCTCGAACTGCGCGGGAGCGACCTCGTTGTGACGCGTCTTCGCCGGGATGCCGAGCCGCCAGAGCCGGTCCTCGACTTCGGTCATGAATTTGAGGATTCGCGGACGAATCGCACCGAAGTAATGATCCTCGAGCTGCTGGTGCTTCGCCGGCGCCGCGCCGAAGACAGTGCGCCCCGTCTGCAGCAGGTCGGGACGCTTCATGTAGAAGCGACGGTCGATAAGAAAATACTCCTGCTCTGCACCAAGCGTGATCGAAACCCGCTCACCCTTCTGTCCGAACTTCGCCATCAGTCGCTCGGTCGCGCGCGTGATCGCCTGTATTGACCTAAGGAGCGGCGTCTTCATGTCGAGCGTATCACCGGTGAACGCACAGAAGACAGTCGGAATGCACAAGGTCGCACCGTTCGCGTGACGCTTGATGAAGGCGGGCGAGGTCGGATCCCACGCCGTGTAACCGCGCGCCTCGAAAGTCGAGCGCAGTCCGCCGGACGGAAAGGACGAAGCATCGGCTTCGCCGCCGATCAGGTTCTTGCCCGAGAACTTCATCACCGCAGTGGCAGGACCCGACGGCTCGAGAAACGCATCGTGCTTTTCAGCAGTGCCGCCGGTCAGCGGTTGAAACCAGTGCGTGAAATGGTCGGCGCCTTTTGAAAGCGCCCACTTCTTCATGCCTTCAGCGACCTCGTCCGCAATCGACGGATCTATCGCCTTGCGATCGCGCATCGTGGCGATTAGCTTGGTCGCGATGCCCTTTGGCAGGAACTCGCGAATCGCCTTCTCGGTGAAGACATCCTCACCGTAAGTTCCCAATGCCATATCCTTCTTATCCATGATCTTTTCTGATTTTACCTTTCGGTGATCACCGCACAGTTCCAGCCGTCAATGGCGGGAATCACCACGATTGCGTCCTTACCATCGCGGACGACAGGAAGCGCCTCTATCGTGCGGTCGAAAGCGCGGAACATGAGTCGCGTCACACCCTCGCGGAGTCCGCGAATGCGCACCTTGAGCGGCTGCTGGCGTCCGATCGTCGTGTTGAGCACGGTGGCCGCGGCAAACGATCCGTCCGCACGCACGCGAACGCCGACGCAAGCGAGCACTCCGTCTTCAACGACGAGCGGCAGCGTTCCGCCGCTCGCCCAGTCGGTGATGTGCTGAAGCTGGAGGAGACGTCCCGAAGAGACGAACTGATCAACAAAGCCGGCGTAACCAAGCACTGCAACCTTGCGTCCATCCTTCAAGGTCGCAAGCACCGTCGCAAAACCACCGAGCGACTTGTCGCTCTTGAGATACTTGCCGAGAACGCGCTTTTCGGCCACGTCAGAGAAGTCGACGATATGGCCGCTCCACATATAGGTATTATGCCGCACTCCGCAGCCGCGATTGAGAGGGTCATCGGTAAAGGTCTCGTTGCGAAAACCATCCGCCTCGGCAAAGCCGGGACGCTTCTCACCCGAGGAACGGGCGGTGAGTCCACCCAGCTCGGCACCGAAGCCGCGCTTCACGAGCGCCGTCGCCGCCTTGCCGTCGAGAATGATCGCCTTCGAGTTCTTAAGAAGTCGCCTCAGCTCCGCATCGGTGCGGCGTGCGATAACCGCCTCGTCGAGGATGAGTCCCAAGTAGCGGCCGGGCGCGGACACGACCGGCATTCCGATTGAAACCAGCGAAGCATCGGGTCCGCGGAGCCGTCTGGTGTCGAACTTGTCGAAGTAGAATCCGGGATAGAACCAGCCAGCGGGAGCCGCGCCCTCGCTCGCCTTGGCATACGCTTCGAAGACTGGATGCGCCGCGGCGATTTCGGGATAAATATGACTCGAATACCATTCTGGGGTCTCGAGGTCGGCATCGGTCGCAAAGATGCTGACTGATTTGAAGCCCTGCGCGAGCGAAAGAATCGCCTCCACGCAAGTGCCGCGAGCGGTCTTGCATCCGTAGGAACGCGGACAGTTCTCAATCTCCTGACAGGTCGCGCCCATGAAATCGTTGTCCTTGATGAGGTTGAGTCCGCCGCCACAGTCGAAGGCCTTGTTGATGACAGAGTAGGGATTACGGTCAGTGTACGCGCCACCGCCGATGCGGATGGACGTGGGGAGTCCCGTTCCATCGCTCATCGCCTTCAAGAGCGCGCGGTTGTGCGCGCCCTGAAAGCCACACTGCAGGCCGAAGCGCGTCTGCGGCGAAACCTCGTGCACTGCCGCGGACATCTCGCGTATGAACTCGACGAGCGAACTTTCACCGAACTGATGCCAGCGCTCGGCGAGCGCGGCATCGTCCTTACACGCCTTCACCAGCGTCTCGCGCGTCCACGCCTTGCCCTCGCGACGGGAGAACTCGTCCACGCACGTCTTGCACCAGCAGCCCTCATGGACCGGCCTGTGATTGTGCATGCGAAGATCGTCATCCACCCACATCGTGTGCGGCTTCCACGCCGCATAGATGCGTCCCACTTCCTTGAAGTACTCGATGAGTCCCTTCTGACGCGGACAGCTGCAATACTTCGTCTCGGTACCATCAGCACCCGTAAAACCTCCCCAGGTCTTCGCGGGCGTGCTCTCCTTTGAGCCGAATGCATCGCCGTGTCCAAGCGTAGCCTGAATCTGGAGCGAAGGCACAACCCCGATTGCACGCAGCTTCTCTGCGCTCTTGGCGAGAAACTCCGAATGCCGGCGATGCCACTCGAGATGCGGATAACCGATGCCGGTCGAGAACCACACGTCGTCCGCCACTCCGGGATTCGCCTTGATCGCCTCGAAAGTTCCCTCCCAAATCTTCGGATCCTCCGTCTGGGTTCCGCGGTAGCGTTGCATCACCAGCGGCAGTCCGCCATTGTCGGCTTCAGCAGCAACCGTAACAAACGCGAACGAAAGCGCACATCTGAGCGCCAGACGAATACAGGTATTGTTTTTCACATCAGAATTCATACTTAGTTGTTAGAAACGAAACTCAAGTTGCCAGCGGAAGAAATACGCCGGCTTTTCAGTTGCGTAATAATCACCGGGATTAAAAAATTCAACGAGCGCGTGTCCGAAGACCTCGAATCGTCCGCCCTTCTCGCGATCGGCCAGGTAAATCGGAAACTCATACTTGAGCTGCGAAAGAAATCCTTTGAACGAACCGTCACCACCGCCGACCCGATCGCGCTCCGCCGCGAAGATGGGTCCCGCACTACCGGTAAGGCAGTGCTTCTTGCCGAACTCGAGCCCCGCCGTCGTCTTCACGTAATGCATGTTCGACCACCAGGCGACGCCGTTGTGCGTGCCGTAAAGGAACATCTCACTGTCATTGACCGCACGCGCCCACATCGGATCCCACGCGCCGCTCATGAAATGGTAGCCGAGTTTAGCAAACGGCTTCACTCCATTGCGCGAACTCTTCCAACGGACATCGGCATAGCCACTCCACTCGCGGTTCAATTGGCTCATCGCCTCGAACGAACTGGACCACTCCTCGTTCCACTGCGGCATCAGCTTTGTGCCCACAAGTTCGGTATGGTTACGATACTTACCGGTATGCAGCATCTGCTTCTGCATGGCGAATAGCTGATACCTGAACCACTTTGCGAGCTTCGAGCCCCAGATCGCACCGTAGCCGAAATCGTCCTGACGTCCCGAGCCGTCGGGAAAGCGCGCAGCGAGGGATGAAAGTCGCGTCTCAGCGAGTCCGAGGCGCATGTCATAGGCACTATCGAGATTGTAAAGTCCAAAGACGTCGAAGGTCGAATCGTCGTCCACATTGAACCGCACCGAGGCCATATCGGTGTAGATAGTGCGCGAACCATCGCCAGGCGTGCCGTCGACGAAGACGTGATCGAGTCCGCAATAGCCGTAGAGATCCTGGCGGCCGAGCTTCAGGTCGATGAGCCCATCGTAAATCCCCTTGCCTTCAAGATAGAGATTGTCGATAATCACCTCGCCCGGCCAGGCGGTGGTGCGGTTCGGAGGTTCAATGTTCCAGCGAAACTCGTCCGTCAGTCGCGTGAAAATGCGCCACTTTCCCCACGTCTCGCCGGCATCTCCGGAAATCTCGCCCCAGATGCGCGGACGAAACCGAATGTGATCCTTTACCTTCGAGCGCGGCGTCGTGACGAGTCCGCCGTTCGGCAGCCCCGGCACGTTCTCCATCAGTTCCTGACGAATGCGCAAATCCGCCCCCGCGTCAAACGCGAGAGCGGATGCGGCGATTAGTGCGGATATAACCATCGTTTACAAGGCCGGACGCAGAATCATGTTCTTGAAGTCGGCGTCTGAATGATCACCCTGCAGATAAATCGGACCCGCCGCGTAGAGGTTCGCGTCGATCGCGCCGCCGGTAACACCGGTGACCGGCACGTTGTCGTGAATCGTAACGCCGTTGAGCACGACCGTAAGATGACGCTTGTAGAGCGTGACACTCACGTGCTGCCACTCGCCCGGCTTCTTCTCGGCGGACACCGTCGGCGTCTCGCGTCCGTAATAGGCCGCCATGCCGTGACGGTCAACCTTCTGGCCGTAGCTGTCCACCACCTGGCACTCGAAGCGTCCGCGAAGATACACGCCGGAGTTAGACTTCGCCGGCACGCGCACATCGTACTCGAGATTGAAATCGTAGAAGTCGGCGCGCTTCGTCTTGAGATTGGATCCGCCGCTGCTCCAGTGTCCGTCGGGACGAAGCCCGAGCTTGTTGGAGAGGACGCCGTCCTTGAACGACCAGCCGTTCTTCGCCTTCGGATTCATGAGTTCCCAACCAGCGAGACCGTCCTTCAAAAGATCGATCGGCTTGCCGAGCTTCGCATCGGACGTCTTCGCGCACGGACAGATATCGGGATTGCGCGTTGCCTCGAACGGCTGCCACGCCCCAGTGACCTCACCCTTGCCATTGCAAGGGGCGATGAGGCAGTAGAGCTTATCACCGACGACTTCACCGCGGATGCGCTGTCCGTAAGGATGCCAGAGCGAGAAACCCTTCTGGCAGATCTTCACGTCCTTGCACCACTCGGGCGAACCCCAGCGCCACAGCACGAAGGCCTTGGCCTCGCCGTTCTCGCCGCGCGAGAAGATGAGCGAGCCGGCGTTCATACCCTCATACGGAAGCGCCGCCGACCAGTTGCCGATCACGGGATCGGCACACTTCTCGGGAACCTTGCAGCTGCAGCATCCAGCCACCACCAGCGCCGCCATCATCACTCCAAGAAACTTCATAGCGTTCCCCTTTCCCTTATCTTACGGTTTCGAGTTTTTCCTGTCCGTTCATATACGGACGGAGCACCTCGGGAATCGTGACCGAACCATCTTCATTGAGATGCTGTTCCAAGAGCGCGACCATGAGACGCGGCAGAGCGACGCCGGACCCGTTGAGCGTGTGGACGAGCTTCG
>DCIL01000107.1:16586-16766 GCA_002315875.1 Verrucomicrobia bacterium UBA1727
GCTGTTCGCCCGGCGCCCAAAGCTCGAGATCGTAGCACTTCGCGGCGGAAAAGCCCATATCGCCCGAGCAGAGCTGAAGGACGCGGAAGTGAAGCCCGAGACCAGTCAGAACGTCCTCGGCTTCCTTCACGAGAATCTCAAGCTGCTGGAACGAAGTGTCGGGATGCACGAAGTTCACCA
>DCIL01000107.1:16826-24257 GCA_002315875.1 Verrucomicrobia bacterium UBA1727
TCTTGCCGGCGCTGCCCGCCTCGCGACGGAAGCACGGAGTGTAGGCGGTGAGCTTGATCGGCAGTTTCTTGCCGTCGAGAATGTCATCGCGATAGTAGTTCGTCACCGGCACCTCGGCCGTCGGAATGAGCCAGAAATCATCGATCTGGCAGTGATAGAGATCTTCGGCAAACTTCGGAAGCTGTCCCGTGCCGGTCATCGAATCGCTGTTCACCACGAACGGCGGCAACATTTCGGTATAACCCTGCTTCTGGCAGTGAAGGTCGAGCATATACTGGATGAGCGCACGCTGAAGCTTGGCACCCTGCCCGAGAATGATCGGAAAGCCCGTGCCGGTCAGCTTCACGCCGCGCGGGAAATCGAAGATGCCGAGCTTCTCGCCGATTTCGATGTGGGTCGGAATCTTGAACGCGGGATCCTTCCACTCACCGACCTTACGGACGACGACATTCGCCTCGCTGTCCATCCCCGTCGGAATCTCGGGGGCCGGAATGTTGGGGATCATCAGCAGCGTTTCGCGAAGATCGTGATCGACCTGAGCAAGTTCCTTGTCGATCTCGGCAATGCGGTCACCGACCTTGCGCATCTCCTCCTTCGCAGCGGCGATATCTCCGCCCTCCTTGGCAATCTTGCCGATTTCCTTGGAAGCGGCATTGCGCTTGGCCTTCAGCGTCTCGGTCTCGCCCACAAGCGAACGACGCTTTTCATCGAGACCCTTCGCCTTCTCCAGCGTCTCCTTCTCCACCCCGCGACGCGCAAGCTCCGCGGCAGTCTTGTCAAAATCATCCCTCAGCTTCTTGATGTCAATCATGATTGTCCTTTCAGCCCTAAACGGGCAAAACAAGTGCGAATTATACCACAAATCACCCCTTCACTCCATACGTCATTCACCGGGGCGGCGGGCGGAGACGGTGCGGTTGGCGCGGGAGCGGTCGATGCGCGAGTAGTCCTTGAGGAGTTCGAAGTATCCGGAAGAATACCACGTGCTGATGCGCGGATAGACACGACGAACAATCTTGACCTCAAGGATGCCATCCTTAAGTCCGTGCGTCACCGAAGTATCCATCCATATCTTCCGCGAATCGCAGGGATCGGCGAAGACCGCGCCAGAAGGAAGATGCTCGATTTTGGTAAAGCCCTCGGGGAAGCGGATGGTGATCTCTTCGGATTCCGGATCGGCAAAACCAACCGCAACCGGGGTCTCGCGGGACGATCCGGTCAACGCCTCGACCGAACTCGCCAGCGGCGGCACCGTGATCGACACCGTATCGCCGGAGACGGTGGCGAAGCCGGGAATGAAACAAGAGAAGCGACGGACGGCCGGATAGCTCTCGATGTCCGTCTCAAGTTCCTTCGTGGCGGTGGCGGCCTGCGAAACCACGCCCAGAAGCGTCTGGTAATGACGACTGCGCTCTTCTGGCAGCATCTCGGCATAGCGCTTCCTGAACGCGGCAACGGAACTGCCGCGCATCTCGTTCACGACGTCGAGATCGACGGAGCCGTCTGGACGAATGGAGTAGACGCTCTTTTCCGAATCGGAGGTGGAAAGTCGCGCCTCGGGAACGGTGACGAGACCGAACTCTCCGCTTTCCGGATCGTAATAGTCGCTACCTTCGCAGCCACTGGCGCCCAACTCTGCGTGCTCGTTCTCGGTGCCGATGAAGTACACCTTCTCGCTCGCACCGATTCCGAAGAATCCGCCCTCGCGCTCACACACCCGCACGAGCGGACGCGAGAAGCACGCGACGTTCGGCTTTTCAAACTTCGTGCGGTGGCGCAGCGTCGCCTCGGTCTTCGCATTATCCGCGGCAAATACGACTTTCGCCTCAAAGCCGTCCGAATTGAGGAGCGCGGCAAGCGTGCGCGCGTAGTCGAGGCCGGTGGCGTAGCGCTCTTTGAGAACAAGCGCGGGATCCGTCAGCTGATCGCTGAGACGAAGTTCGTAGAGAGAAGGTCCGCGGAGTTTTACGTACTTCGCCATCCAGTCGCGAATCGGCTTGACGCCATGCACGCCTTCGGGAAGGTCCAAGTCCGAAGGAATCTTGAGATCAACCCGTTCGAAGACGTTGGACGAAATGATGACGCAGTCACGCCAGAGCGAGTCGGCGGGCTGCGAGACCTCGCGGGGAAGGCGCCGCGGTTTCAGAACTTCGCGCGTCCAGTCATTGAAACGGACGAAAATGCGCTCGCAGGGAGTCTTCGTATCGAAGCAATGCTGCTGGTACGCAGCGAGCGGCGCGTCGGTGACCGTCGTCACGATCTGATAGGAAATGACGCTGCCGATCTCCACCGAAGGCAGATTGACGACGAGCATCTTGGAAGCGGGATAGCGCGGAGCGGACGCGACCCATCCCGCGTCCATCACGTTCTTCTCACGCGCAGTCACCCGCGAAACCTTGCCGTTGCGATTAGATACGGTGGCATAGACGAGCTCGACCTTCTTCCACGTCGGGTTATAGGAAAGCTTGATTTCGGAAGCGGACTTCTTGCCCTTGTAGGTCAGAATCTCCTTGACGATGGTATTGGTCGTGACCCACGATCTGGCCGCATCCCCACTCGTCCAGGTCTCGGACGAATAATCGAGAATGCGCTCGTTGGCGTCCGCAAGGGCGTTCTGAAAGAAGACGGGACTCTCCCGCTCGGCCTTCTCAATCGTCTTGATGTCCTCGCGAAGCTTCAGATACTCCTTCGGATTGAACTCAACCGCACCGATGACATGGTCGCGAACGGCGGTCAGGACACCGTCCTTGAGGCGGAAGTTGCGGACGAAGCTGTTGCCACCGCCGATAAAGATGTCCGTAGGCATCTTCTTCACCGCACCGACGACCTCATCAAGATCGATCGTAACGCATTCGCGAACACAGGTGGTCGTGTCCACGAGCAGCGGATACTTGCGCTCCGCGAGCGAAGTGTTGCCGCTGAGCAGGAAGTTGGCGATGCCGAGAACCTTGGTGAAGAACGGCACCGTCAGCTCGTCCGCCGTCTCACCCTTCATCAGCGTCTCACAGAACTTCGCGGCAAAGCGGATGCTGATCTTCGAGTCGGTATCACGCATGTCCTTCGGCTCGATTTCACACTTCACGAGTTCCGCCCCCGGATTCAGCCGGTGGACGATCCGCTCGAAGAAACGCACGCGCTCCTCGGGAGTGCTCTTCACGAAGGCATTGCGATAGGCGACATCGTTGATGCCGTTCATCGTGACCGTGCTTTCAACGAACATCGAAGCGTCCTTTGAAAGCTTGCCGCGGGTCGTCACCTTGAGCATGTTCTCGTCCGGCGAGAGCACGGGCGAGGTCATGAGATCCTCACCGTCCGCGCGGCAGACGAGAAAGCTCTTGTCGCAGAGATAAGCGGGAAAGATGTCCTGCGTGTTCTCGTTCGTCGGATCCATCAGCACGTAGTCCGCAATCGTCGGCACCATGCCCTTCTCGGCCTCGATGGCGACGATCGCATGATTGAAGAACGGCTGCGGCACCTCCTGATCGTGCTTCGCACCGACATGGATGAGCACCGGATACGCCTTGAAGTTCGCAAGCCGAAGCATCGCCACCAGAAGCGCCGCCTTGTCGCGGCAGACTCCGTAGCGATTGTCGAAGGTGATGTTCACGTCATGGGGAGAGTAGCCGGGCGATTTATCTTCAAGAGTAAGGCCCATGTAACGGATCTCCTGACTTACGAACTTGAAGAGGGCGCGCAGGAGTTGGGAGCGGTCGGGATTGTCCTCAACAATTGACTTCACCTGCGCAACCATCGCGGCATTCGTCTTCGCGAGATGCGGCTCGCAGAGTCCCCAATACCAGGACGAGATCTCCTGCCAGCTCGACGCGGTCGAGACGCGGATGTGCTGGACCTGCGTGTAGAGCGGCGGCATGTCCGGCTCGGGAAAGACCTGCGCGGAATTGGTGGCGACGAAGGAATAGACGAGCGAGCCGTCCGCCTTCTTCGTAAGATTGGTGACGATGTTGCCGAGCGGATGGCGAATCGCGATCTTCTTGAGCGGCAGTTCCTTTGGCGCGGTGACTTCGAAGGTCGAGCGCAGAATCGGATGCGACCATTCCATCACCGAAATGTCGGCATACTTGCCCTGGCAGCGCGGCTTAAGCATCTTCCGACGGGTCTTCACCTTCAGAACGTCGCCAATCTTAAGTCCTGGAATCATCGCGGTGATCTTGCGATCAAGCGGATCGTAGATATTGGAGGACATCGAAGAGTTGTCCGTCGCCTCCTTCATCGTCTTCGAGATGTCGATCTGGCGCTCGGAGCCGTCCGCCGCAACCGTGCCGACATAGAGGATCTGCGCTTCACCGTAGCGCTTCGAATAATCGAGCGAAAGCGAGGACTCTTCGCGGCGCCCGGCCTCGGTGAGAATCTTGGTCACGCACTCCTCGGTCATGTCGTAGGAGCCGTCGGGACGATAACTCACCTTCTCGCATTCGTCCAACACGACCGCGTCGGCGTCCGGGAAGCGCTCTTTCGTCACTTCCGCCGCGTTAAAACACGAAGCCGCGGCAGTAAAGGCCGCGGCAAACATCGTAATTGTCATCATCGGAAATTTCCTATGTCGTTTGTCTGCTCACGCGAAGATGTGATCGAAAAGCGCGATGATGGTCGCGGACTCTTCCGGCGACACAACGCCGTCCTCGCGAATCTTAACGAGTTCATTGACGATCTTGGCGATGTACTGATCGTCGGCGGCGAAGGGCTTGAGCGCCTCCAGAAGAACACTGCTCTCGTTGTAGTCGACGCGCCCGTCATCCGCAATCTCGCTGCGGAGTTTCTGCAGGGCCTCAAAAAGTCCATCGCCGTTTCCAATCAAAAGCGCTGCGGAGATCTTGGCGACGAGCTCATCGTATTCGGCGTCGGTAAGATACTTGCGATCGGGATTCATCGCGAAGGTGCCGCCCCACTCGAACTCGTCATCGCGATACTTGGGAACGAGATGAAAATGAAGATGGCAGCCCGTATCACCATAGGCACCGTAATTGACCTTCGCCGGCTTGAAGACGCGGTGAAGCGCCTCGGCGACCGCGGCGACATCGTCCATAAACGCGCGGCGCTGAGCCGGCTTGAGGTTCACCATCTCGCTCACATGGAACTTGCTGGCGACGATGACGCGGCCGAGATGACTCTGCTCCTTGAACAGATAAACCTTGCTCGCGGCAAGCTCGCGAATCTTGATGCCGAACTTGGCAACGAGATCACCTTCCATGCAATAGGCGCAATTCGGATCCTTGTCAATCATCATCGATTTCCCCTTCTCACTTCTTCGCAGTGGCGACGGCCTTCATGGCCACCTTCTTCAGGAATGCGGCACGCTCGGCCGCCATGCCCTTCGGCACATAAGTTCCCTTCGTGACGTCCGCACCGAACAGCTTCGCCGTCCAAACGAGCGCCTGCAAATAGTTACCGTCCGGCCCCATGTGGAAGACATCGCCCTTCGGAACCCACTTGCCGTCCTTCTGGACGAACTTCGCACTGCCGACCACGTCGCCGCCAAGCGAGTTCTCCGCGTACGCAACGGGCAGTTCCCTGCGGACGATCTGAACGGCGGCGCCGGTCGGGATGACGTCAAGACCATATCCCTTCGCAAAGTCGGCATAAGCCGCGTGCAGCTTCTCATACATCTCGTTCTGGTCGATCTTCCACTTGGCAAGGCGTCTGTCCCACGGAGTGTAGCTCCACGTCTCCTGAACGACGATCTTGGCCTGCGGCGCCTTCTCGCGTATGTACTTCACGAGATTGTCGCCCCACGGATGATACGACTCCGGCTTCCACGAGAAATGCGACGCCTGCTGGATGGTGACGACGTCCCATTTCTCCGACGTCAGCACGGCGGGAATGTTGCCCTTGAAAGACTTGGCGGACACGCCCTCGATATTGCGCGTCACGCTGTAGGGAGTCGACGTCGGAGCGCAGACATTCTTCCAATGACGCTCAAGCGAGCAACCGCCGATGTACATCGAGCAGACATCGAGCTGGAGGCCGAGGTCTTTAGCAATCGGCGGCATCGACTTCACCATCTGCACGGAGAAGCTGTTGCCGATGGCGAGCACCTTGAGGGCTGCAATCAGAAGGAAAGCGTTCATGCGTTCTTCTCCACCTTGATCTTTGTTGAATGTCCGTTGAGGTCCGTTGCCTCGGCCTCATTCGCCGCGAAATCAAGCGCCGTCGCCAGCGTCTCGTTCATGACGTACTCACGGTGCGCCTCAAGCGCCGCCTTCATCTCCGCATCGCACTCCACCGCGAGCATAATGCGCTGGGTGACCTCGAAGTCCGCCTCCTTGCGCATCGACTGCACGTGCGAGACGAACTCGCGGGCAAGTCCCTCAGCAATGAGCTCGGGCGTAAGCGCGGTCTCAAGACCGACCACGATCGCACCTTCGGAGGCAACAACAAGGCCTGCCTTCGGCTTGCGAGTGACGAGAACATCTTCGGCCTCGATGGTGATACCTTCGAGAGTGAGTTGAGATGGTTGAGAGAGTTGAGATGGTTGAGAGAGTTGAGAGAGTTGAGAGATTGCCGCGGCGACTGCCTTCATCTTCGCTCCGCACTTCTTGCCGAGCGTCTTGAAATTCGCCTTGTAGGTGACGTCGCAAAGCTCGGTCTCGTCAGCCACGATCTCGACCTCCTTGACGTTCAGCTCGTCGGTAATAAGCGAGACGAGATCACTCCACTGTCCACCTACTTTCTCATTCTCATTTCCTGCCTCAACGCCTGCCACGCGAAGCGTCGCCAGCGGTTGCCTCACCTTGAGGTCGTTATCGGCACGCAGGCGGCGTCCGAGTTCAACGACGCTCATCACATCGGCCATCGCCTTCTCAAGCTCAGGCTGACGCGCCGCATCATTGGCAGTCGGGAAATCGCAGAGATGCACCGATTCGGGATCGCTCTCGCCCTTGAGATTGGTGTAGATCTCTTCGGCGATGAACGGCGTGAACGGCGCGGCGACTTTTGAGAGCTGGACGAGCACGTAGCGAAGCGTACGGTAGGCGCACAGCTTGTCGCCGTCGTTGGTCGACTTCCAGAAGCGGCGACGCGAACGGCGAATGTACCAGTTGGTGAGATCTTCGATGAACTTGACGAAGGGCCTGACGGACTTCTGGAGGTCATAGACATCCATCGCGGCGGAAACGTCGTGAATGAGCGTCTCCATCGAGCTGACGATCCACTTGTCGAGCACGTTGTCGCTTTCGGGATAGACCACCTCCTTATCGTGGAAACCGTCCACATTCGCGTAAGTGACGAAGAACGAATAGGCGTTCCACCAGGGGATCAGCAGGTCGCGCATGAGCTGCTTGACGCCGTTCTCGGAGAACTTGAGCGATTCGGCCTTCACCACCGGCGAGTAGATCATGTAGAGACGAATCGCGTCCGCACCGTACGTATCCAGCATCTTCATCGGATCAGGATAGTTCTTCAGGCGCTTGGACA
>DCIL01000107.1:24369-24492 GCA_002315875.1 Verrucomicrobia bacterium UBA1727
AGAACCAGCCGCGCGTCTGGTCGAGACCTTCGGCAATGAAGTCAGCGGGGAAGAAGTCGGATACATTCTCCGTCGCACCCATGTAATGCTGCTGAGCATACGGCATCGAGCCGCTCTCGAACC
>DCIL01000107.1:24565-24703 GCA_002315875.1 Verrucomicrobia bacterium UBA1727
TCTTGATGACGATCTTGTCGACGAAATGCTTGTGGAGGTCGGTGACCTTCTCGCCCGAAAGTTCCTCGAGCTCCTTGATGGACCCGATGCAGATCATGTCGGAAGGATCAGCATCGTTGACCCACACCGGAATGCAGC
>DCIL01000107.1:24784-25732 GCA_002315875.1 Verrucomicrobia bacterium UBA1727
CGAAGCGCTTCTCACCGACGTAGTCAGGGGTCCAATGGACCTTCGCATTGTTCTTCGCAAGCCGCTCGTGGAGGTCCTCGACGCGAACGTACCACGCGTCGATGGCGCGGTAGATGAGCGGAGTGTCGGTGCGGTCGCAGAACGGATAGGAGTGGGTGATCGTCGCCTGATGGACGAGCTTGCCCTCGGCTTTGAGACGCTTGATGATGTCCTTGTCGCAATCCTTGCAGAAGCGTCCCTGGTATTCGGGAATCTCGGCGGTGAACGCGCAGGCGGAGTCGAGCGGATCGACAATCGCCTTCATGCCGGCTTCCTGGCAGACACGGAAGTCATCCTCACCGTAAGCCGGCGCGATATGGACGATGCCGACGCCGTCATCGGTCGTCACGTAGTCGTCGTTAAGGACGCGGAAGGCGCCTTCGGACTTCTTATCGGCAAAATACGGGAAGAGCGGTTCGTACTCGGAATCCTTGAGTTCGGATCCCTTACCCTCCCAGACAAGCTCGTAGCTTGCTGTAGTACGCTTGCTGTCCTTCGGTTCCTTGAAGATCGACGAAAGCCGCGCCTTGGCCATCACGTAGACGGGACGCTTCTCGTCCGTCAGATCGCGAACCGCGACATAGTCGATCTTCGCGCCGCAGCAGATTGCGAGGTTCTCAGGCAAGGTCCACGGCGTCGTCGTCCAGATGAGGAAGAATACGGTGCTCTCACCGCTCTTCGACTTCAACTCTTCACTCTTCACTGACGTGGCGCGCACGCGACACGTCACCGTCGGATCCTGCACGTCCTTGTAGTTCGAGCCGGCCTCGAAGTTGGAAAGCGGAGTCGAAAGCTTCCAGGAGTACGGCATGATCCGGTGGGACTTGTAGACTCGGCCCTGCTGCCAGAGCTGCTTGAACACCCACCAGATCGTCTCCATGAATTCGGGATTCATGGTCTTGTAGTCGT
>DCIL01000107.1:25751-25926 GCA_002315875.1 Verrucomicrobia bacterium UBA1727
AGCGGCCCATGCGGGTCACGGTCTTGCGCCATTCGCTTACGTACTTGAGCACCATCGACCGGCACTGTTCGTTGAACTTGTCGACTCCGAGCGCCTTGATTTCGGGCGCGCCGGCAACGCCGAGCGCGTCCTGCGCGAGGGCTTCGATCGGAAGCCCGTGCGTATCCCAGCCGAA
>DCIL01000107.1:25988-26489 GCA_002315875.1 Verrucomicrobia bacterium UBA1727
CGCGGCACGATGTCCTTGATCGTACCGGCGAGGAGATGTCCGTAATGCGGCAGCCCGGTGGCGAAGGGAGGCCCGTCATAGAACTTGTAGCGCTCCTTCCCCTCGTTGCGCTTGAGGGATTTCTCAAACGTCTTGTTCTCTTCCCAGACCTTGAGGATCGACTCCTCCATTTTGGGAAACGCCACCTTATTGGAAACTGCCTTGAACATTTTGTCGCCTGTGCGAATGGGTTGGTTGGGATTGTTTTCTTAACTTAGAGCTGGGCCATCGTCTTGACGCCGCCGACATCGCGGGCCGCGACCATCGGCTTCAGCGCGGACTTGTCGAACGCGTAGCCATCGGGACCGAGCGGCCACACGACCGGCGCGGTGTTGAGGATCGTCGCCTTGAAGCCCTGGATCGTCGCACCCATGTTGCCGGTATGCGAGGAGTTGAAGCCCTCGTTCTCGATGACGAACGGACGATTGAAGCCCTTGGCCATGAGCGTTTCGAGGAACTTCG
>DCIL01000107.1:26568-26695 GCA_002315875.1 Verrucomicrobia bacterium UBA1727
ATGCGGTCCCACTCGTTGCCCGGAATCGGCACTCCCGCCTTCTTCGCGAGCGCGGCATTGACCGCCTGCTGCGGATAGAGACGGCCCCAGTGCACGGCCTCGGCGTCATTCGCGAAGTTGCGCGTGC
>DCIL01000107.1:26799-28069 GCA_002315875.1 Verrucomicrobia bacterium UBA1727
TGCGAGGGATCGTACGTCTCCTGCAAGGACCAGGTGACGTCATCGGGAAGCACGGCGTACATCAGCTTGCGGGCCGCAAGACAGCCGGGCAGGTTGTTGTAGGCGTCCGGCGCGGACACGGCCTGCCAGCCCTCCATCGGACAGTTCTCGACGCACACGGTGACGCCGAGACTCTTCGCATACCTGAGAATCGGAGTGAAGACCTTCCTGAACTTGTCAAGGTTCTTCTCGAAACCGCCGTCGGTGCGTCCGAGGACGTGATCATAGCCGACGAACGTGCCGCAGACGACATCGTTCGCATCACCGCCGAGCATCGCCGCGATGCGGATGAGCTTGAGGATGTGGTTCTGGTTCTGAAGCTGCATCGCCTCGGTCTTCGCGCCGATGAGGTTGTCGTAGGCGCCGACCGAGATGCGGATGCCCGTGCGATTGCAGAGATCGATGACCTGCTGGGCGCGGGCGAGCGTGAAGTTATCGTAGTCGAGATGGGTCGCGATGTGGTCCGCCCGATCGGTGTCGCGGCGGAAGACGCAAAGCTCGAGGCCCTGCGCACCGCACTGTTCGGCACGCTTGAGGACGGCTTCGAAATCAGGATCGCTCGCGAACGCACTGGTCATGAGCCAGATCGGATTGTTGCGCGCCTTCGGCTTGGCTTCATGCGCAAACGTGCTTTTGGCAAGCGTCGCCACCGCCGCGCTGCCGAGGAGGAAGTTTCTGCGATTCAGATTCATTTGATTCTCCTTAATATTTACTATGTTGTGACAGCCCATTATTATAACAAATTAGCGCATAACGGGTCAAACGTAAGACTTATTTCAGATACATCTTCTCGTAGCGCGGGAGCGGGGCGAGGATGCCGCCGGACTTGGCGTAGTAATCGGCATCACACTCGAAGACGCCGCGCTCGGTACGCGTCCAATGCGCCTTCTCGTAGGCGAGGTCCTTGCGCATCGTCTCCCAATTGCGGAAGTTCATATGTCCGTTGGTCTCGACGAGGCCGAGATCGCCGATGCCCGGGAACGCCGGCAGGCGCGCGGCAACGGACTTGTTCCACTCGACCATCACGGGACAGACGGTGAGGTCCGCACAGAAGCACGGCACCCCCTTCTCGTAAGCGGCCTGGGCAATCTTCATGGACATCGACATCGTCTTGGCGATCGGCTTGAGAGCCATCGCCTTATAACCCATCTTGATGCGCTCCAGGGCGTCCTTGACCGTATGGGCCGATTCATCCGCCGCGAGTCGGAGCGGAATGTCGTTCACGTCGATG
>DCIL01000107.1:28150-34361 GCA_002315875.1 Verrucomicrobia bacterium UBA1727
AACCTGAGGAACGTCTCCTTCTTCTGGTAGCGTCCGTTCGCATCGAAATAATAGGGCAACTTGCCGTTCTTAGTATAGGGCGTGCGCTTGTCCTTGAGGATCGCGTGGATTTCGGAGACGCGGGCCATGTCCTTGGCGAGCATCTCCTCCTGGGTGCCGGGCTGGCCGATCTTGATCTTCATGAAGAAGTATCCGGAATCGACCGCGTCACTGATTTCCGCTACCGGCACCTTATAGGAGAAGAGCGGAATCGATGCGCACTTCGCGTGATGCGAGGAGAGCGCGGGACGATACGCCTCGGGGATCATCTCGTCAAACGTGGTGAGTCCGTTCTCGCGCGCAAAGAGCACCCACGCGGCGTTATCGACGGCGACGAGCGCATTGAGCGCGTAGGTGGCACGGAGATTGTCATTTGCGGCGACCTTCTTGCCGTATTCCCAGACCTGGGGCCAGAGCCAGTCGTTGAGTTCGACCGGCGAGGTGAAGGTCTTGCCCTTCAGGAGCTTGAGCGCGAACTGCGTCATCGAGAACATGATCGCATTGCCGCCGGCTTCGGAATTCTGCGCGAAGACCGAGGCGTCGGACCAGAGCGAGCTCTGAGTGCCGAGGCCGATGCCGAACTTGCCGTCCGTCGATTTCAGGAAGGCAGACACGATCCATTCCTCGGTGAGGTAGCCGCCCTTGAAACCGAAAGGACGTACCATCGGCTCACGCTCGAACTCGCACCTGGCCTCGGCAATGGTAATGGGCTTGAAGCTCTTCGCTCCCTCCGCCAGCGTCTCCTTGAGCGAGCCAACCGCTGCCAGCGCCACTCCACTCGCAATGAATTCCCTTCTGTTCATCGTATTTTTCCTTTCTATGTTATTCGTCACTTAAAAGCGCCGCGGGAATGAAGCACGTGGCGAGCGCGTGTTCGCGTATCGAACGCACGACGACTTCGATGTCCCTGCCCTTGAAAACCTTGAACGCCTCAACCCAGGCACCGTTGAGCCGCACGGTGAGACGTCCCGTATCCGCCTCGAAGCCGGTCACGTTCATCTCCTTCGGCGAGTAGCGGATGCCGACTCCGAGCGCCTTCGAGACCGCCTCTTTGGCGCACCAGAACTTGATGATCGCATACGAGGCATTCGCCGCGCCGGCCGCAAGTTCCAGCTCCTCGGGAGAGAAGACACCAGCGGCGAATTCCTCGGAGAGGTCGCGTCCGTGCCACTCGACATCGACACCGGCGCGGACATTCGCCGCGGCGATCGCGACCACGAATTGCGCGGTGTGAGCGATGGCGATATCGAGCCGTTCGTTGAGATAGTCGTTCCACGCACCGAGCGCGTGCGGTTTGCCGGAATCGTCCGGCCAGATCCTCACGTCCGCATCGCTCCACCTCGCCTGGTAATGGTCACGAAGATACTTGCGCACCGCCTCCTTGACGGCGATGCGTCCGAAAAGCCATTCGGTGCGCCGCGAAGTCGAACCGGTCATCTCCATGAACTCGCGGCGTTCCGAAGCGTCAAGAATGATGTGCGAAAGCGTCTTGAGCCACAGCTCGTCATTGCGCTCGAAGACCTTGTAGGGGATATCGGTGACGAAGGCGCTCGAGACGCCGGACGCCTGGCGGCCGAAGCAATCGTCTACCAGTTCCTCGGTGAGGAAGGTGTTCGCCGGCTGGAGAATGAGACTGCGGTACGCATTCGGCACGCGCTCGGTGAGCTCCTCCCATCCGGAAAGCTTCATGAGTTCGTTGCCGTTGCCGTCCGAAACCGTGATGTCGGAAATCTGACTCTGCGGTGTCACGCCTGTGAGTCGCATGTAACACTTGAGGAGCGACCCTTCCTCGGGCACGATTCCGCTCAGCGTCAACCGACGGAGACGGAAGGGAATCGAGAACGCACCGGTGAAACGTTCGTGACTGCGCCAGAGCGCGAAGCCGTCGGTAATCGATCCGAGCAGAACCGGATTCACCACCCAGGCCGGGAAGCGCGTCACCACCACGTTGTCCGCCAGCGGCGGCACCTTGACCTCGTAGTCGATGCCGGACTCGCTCCAGATCTCGACCGCCGTCACGCCGCGCATCCGTCGTCCGCTGTAGAGCCGATGGGGATAGATGTCCCGCCCCGACCAATGGACTGTTCGCGGGCGCGCGAGCGGTTCAACCGAAAGCGATCTACGTTCACCCTCTTCAGAAACACAGACGACCGTCATCTCGAAGGCGGGATCGGTATACTCGCCGCCGACCGCGTCTTCGCGCAGGAAGACCTTCACCGAATACTCGTCAGCGGAGGTCGAAGGCACTCTCTCCGCCCTCAGGAACAGCGTCAGTACGCCGCGTTCGAAAGTCACCATGCGGCGTCCGAGGATGTTCTCGATTCGCGAGACCCGTTTGTTCGGCATCACTACCGAAGCAAGCTCGGCCGCAAGTTCGATGGCGAGGGACATCGTCAGGGGAACGAGGCCCTTGAGATTCGGATCGGAATAGCTGAGCTGGCTCGTGCCGACCGCCGAGTCGCCGATGAACGGCAGATCGACGATGCGGAATTCCTTCTTGAGCTCCACCGACACACCCGGACTCGCCGAGACCGTATCCGCATCGGAGATGAGCGGATTTACCGCACCGAAATCGAACTGCCGCTGCTTGCGCTCCTGTTCTCTCTGAACTGCCGCGCGCTGCGCTGCCTTGCCACCGCGTCCCTTCTTCGGTTCGGCGAAGGCGGACTGCACCGAGCCGATGGAGCCTGCGTCCATCAGCAGCGTCAGCGCCGGGAACCGCCGCGACAGGCGCATCTCGCTGTCCCTGCGCACTTCCGGCGGCAGCGCCGCGTCGAAATCGAGTTTCACTACCCTGCCCTTGTAGAACAACGGCGCGAGATCGAGCTCGAGACCGAGCACCGCAAGCTGTGCGAGCGCATGCTGCAGCTGGAGTCGTCCGGACCTGTGAATCGAATTCATCGCAATCGCCGCATGCTCGCGGCCTTTTAGCGCATCCTCGACTGCGGCGGACATTAGTCCGCGCGGGCCCGCCTCGACGAAGACGCGATAGCCGTCGTCATGCATCGCGGCAATCGTGTCACCGAAACGGACGGGACGACTCCAGCGTCCTGCGGTGTCATCCCGCGCGGGATGCACCCGCGACGGCACTTTCGCCGCGGAGGCGCACGACCACACGTCGATCATGGCGCGCTCCTTCATCCAGTTCTTGGTGAACTTCTTGATCGCGGGTACGAGCGAATCGCACATCGGGGTGTTGAAGGGACGGTCCAACGCAAGCCGCATCGCCCTGATTCCCGCCGCCGCGAAGGCCGCAAGCGCCTCGTCCGCAAAATCCGTAGCGATGGCATACGTCTTCTGCCGTGGTGAGAAGTCGACCGCAAGCGTGACCTTGTCCTTCGGGAACGAAGCGATGAGTTCGTTCGCCTCGTCCGCATGGCGCATGACGAGCGTGATCATCGCAACTTCCTTGAGCCCCCCGTGATTCACCGCCTTGTGTACGACCGAATAGATGTCGCGGATGACGCGGATGCGGTCCGGACGCGAGAGCTTCTCACCCGCACCACCGGACTTCATCATCGCCGCGAGATCGCCTCCCGCAAAACCCACCACGCCATCGGGCTTCACACCGAACTTGGTCAGAAGCCTGGACATCGCCACGCAGGCGGCGTACGTAGAGACGAGCGCCTGGGCATAGGCGCCCGAACGGAAGATGTTCGCATCCTTCCGATAATAGGCGGCCGGCGGAAAGATGAACGAGCTCGGCGAGAAATCGGGGTCGCCGGCGAGCGCTTCCTCGAGTTCATCGAAGGCGCCGCGGCACTCGGGATGCTCGATCGCAAGATCGCGCAGCATATCCGGATAGAAACCCATCACGCCAGGATAAACGAAGGCGAGTTTAGCACCCTTCTCCCCGATGAGACGCTCGCGCGAGAAATAGGTTCCGCTCTTGTCGCGGATGCGCTTGACCGTCGGAGAGGCGATGCGGGAAGCGGCGGACACGAGACGCGCGCGAAGCGAAGGCAGGTCGGACGCGATGACCGCCAGTACACTCCTGCCGTGAACGAGCGAAGTGGTGTAGGCAACGTCCTTAAGCGAGGCCTCCGGCACGCGGTCGATATAGCCAATGATCCGCTTGAGCTCAGTAACGAGGGCGGCATCGTCCGCGGCAGATACAATCACCAGCTCGCTCATGAACGGTCCTCCGGCTCCTCTTCGAGAATGATCGCCGCAGAGCGTCCCTCGGTTGCCGCGCCCCCCACCGGATTGATCGCATCGAAGTTAGCGCCCAGGACCGCGGCCCGGCGCGGCGAGGAACTGTCGCCCGTGATCCACGGACGTTCCTCGTTGAGAATGTAGGCGCTCGAGGAGATGCTTGAAAGTTCGGCGACCGAACGCTCCACCGGCATCTGCGGAGGCAGCACGCGCGCCTTGAGCGCCAGCGCGGCCTTGGCGATGCCGGCGGACATCGCCGACCTGAGCGTGTGCCCGATGTTGCCCTTCACCGAACCGATGCCGACGAGCGGCGCTCCCGGCCGGTGCTCGCCCCAGAGATTCTGAACCGCGGCAATTTCGCGCCGTTCCGCCGCGGCGATGCACGAACCGTCCGCCTCGATGAGTCCGATCGAAGTCACCGGCACCTCCGCACTCTTCACCGCCTCGGCGATGATTGCCTCCGGCTTCTCCGCCGGCGTGTGGCCGATCGCGATCGACCGGACGAGCGCGTAGATGCGGTCGTGATCCCTGAGGGCGTCCGCCCGGCGGCGAAGGACGAAGAACGCGCCGCCTTCACCGGGCAGCGTGCCGTCCTGATCCGCGGAGAACGGACGTATCTCGCTCCTGCGTGAGAAATCGACTTCTCCCGAAAGGCCCTCGATGTAGGCGCGGTTGAGCGGCGGCGTGAGCGTGCCGGCGAGCGCGACGTCCGCACGGCCGCTGCGCAGATCGTCCACCGCCGCGGCGAGCGTCGCCGCACCCGTGAGCATTCCCGCGTCCATCATCGAGGCCGCCCCGTTAAACGAACATTCACGGGCCACCCATGAGGCGAAACGATAGCCGGAACCGAGCAGAAACGAGGCCGCGTTAGGCGCAGGCAGCGATTCGACGAGCTTGGCCTTGGTCGCGTCAATGAGCTCTTCGGGCGCCCCTGGCAGGAAGCGGCGCAGAATGTCCAGCGTCTGATTGAGGAAGTGGGTGTGCTCCAGCCAGTTGATCGTGGACGCATTGAAAGGCGGCGCATAGCCGATGCGAACCGTGCCGCGCACGCCGTCGCGCGAATGCGGCTTCATCCCCGCGTCCGCAAGCGCATCGAAGGCGAGCTGCGTGGCGAAGTAGAGATCCTGATTCTCGCCGGCATTCACCTGCCGCGGAAAGTTGTGCATCGAAGGCACACACGAATAGAGATCGCCCAGTTCGCCGATGCGCGAGGGATACGGCCGGTCAAAGACATTGTGTTCGCCCAGCGGAAGTTCCGCCTCGCTGCCGGGCTGGGTGAGCATGTTCTTCCGATTGCGAATCACCTCCCAGAAGGACGAAGCCGTTGGACAGCCTGCAAAGCGACAGGAGATACCGATTATCGCAATTGGAGTTTCCATCTTAGTGAGAGCCGGAAAAGTTGGCGGAGGGAGGGGGATTCGAACCCCCGATACGGGTTTACCCCGTATGACGATTTAGCAAACCGTTGCCTTCAGCCACTCGGCCATCCCTCCTTGGATTAGGACAAATCATCCCGTTTGCTTAAAACGGCGCGTATTATATCATATCCTCTGAACACCGTCAATGAACACGGCGGACGGCTTCCAGCTCTTCGGATCGATGACCACGAGGTCCGCGACAAAACCCTTCTCAACCTTGCCCAGGCGCTTGCCCCAGCCGTGTTCGATCGCCTGATTCCACGACGTCGTGCGCACGAGTTTCGAAAGCGGAAGACCGGTGACGTCATGGACGTTCTTGAGTCCCTTTGCCATCCACAGCGTCGAGCCGGCGAGATTGCCGCCCTCGACAAGCCGCGCCTCTCCCTTTTCGAGCTTGACCTTGAGTCCGCCCATCTCGAAGGCATATCCGTCCTTGCAATGCGAGCACCGGAGCGAATCTGTGATCATCTGCACGTGCGCGAGATCGCGCTTGGTGAAGATGAGCCGCAGCATGTCGTCACAAAGATGGATGCGGTCGCAGATCACTTCGGTATCGAGATCATCGATGAGGAACCCCGCGCCGACCATGCCGATCTCGC
>DCIL01000107.1:34419-39260 GCA_002315875.1 Verrucomicrobia bacterium UBA1727
ATGTGCCTGAGGCCGTTCTTGTAGGACGGCATCAGGTCCTTGAGCTTCGCGCCGGTGTGTCCGCAGCTCGGCACGATGCCGGCCTTGATCATCGCCTTCGCAAAGGCGGCGCCGCCTTCGGCCTCGGGCGCGAAGGAAATCTGCGCGACGGGATAGACCGCGGCGATTTCCTTGACCTCCTTAACGGACGGCGTGCGCACGAACTTCGGATTCTGCGCGCCACAGCACTTGACGTTGATGAACGGTCCCTCGAGATGGATCGCCGGCACCTTCGCATACGGCATTCCCGCCGCGGCATACTTCTTCGCGTTCTCGGCGCACTTCATCAGCTCGGCATGACTCACAGTGAGCGTAGTCGGGAAGACCGTGGTGACGCCTTCTTCGAGTTTCGCGCGGGCGAATTCGAAGACCGCCTTCTCATCCGCATCGCAGAAGTCGTATCCGAGCGCACCGTGCGTGTGCACATCGATGAAGCCAGGCATCAGGTACTGACCGCCGACATCGACGATAGTAGTCGCCGCCTTGCGCTGCGCGACGGACGGCTTGCCCTTCTTTACGGACACTATCTTCGATCCGACGATCTCAACCGTCGCCTCGGCGAGGTCCACATCGGGCGAGATCACGTGTGCATTGATAACGAGCGTCTTTTCAGTTTTCATACTGTCATACCACCTTTCCTAATAAAATCTGCGGATGCGCCTCGAGTATTTTGACGCGGACGACCGAACCGGTCTCCGCCTTCGTCTCACCGGCGTCCCACACCACGATGCGATTGCCTCCGTCGCGACCAGAAAGCCGATGACGATTGCGCTTCGAGGGACCTTCAACCAGCACTTCGCGAACCGTCCCCACCAGTCTGCGGTTGCGTTCGAGCCCGCGGCGTTCCTGATCGGAGAGCAGCACCTGGTCGCGGCGTTCTTTCTCCGCAGTCGGCACGTCGTCCTCAAGCGCGGCGGAACGAGTTCCGGGACGCGGCGAGTACTTGAAGACAAAGGCGTTGTCGAACCCGGCCTCGTCCATCAGCGTGCGCGTCGCCTCGAAGTCCGCCTCGCTCTCGCCCGGATACCCGACGATCACATCGGTCGTAAGCGAAAACTCCGGATCGAAATCACGCAGCTTCTTCACCGCGGCAAGATATTCATCGCGGGTGTAGCGCCGGCCCATCTCCTTGAGGACGCGATCGGAACCGGACTGAACCGGAAGATGCAGATGACGGCAGATCTTGGGACAATCCCGATACGCCGACACCAGTTCGTCCGTACAGCCCTTCGGATGCGCCGAGGTGAAGCGGATGCGCTCGATGCCGTCAATTTCCGCAAGCCGTCTCAGAAGCATCGGAAACGACGTCTCGCCTTCACGCCACTTAAGAACGCTCTGGCCGAGCAGCGTCACCTCCTTCACGCCGCGATGTGCGAGACATTCGACCTCGCGCACGATATCCGCAAACGGACGCGAAAGTTCGTGACCGCGCACCTTCGGCACGATGCAATAGCTGCAGCAGTTGTCACAGCCGGTCATCACCGTCACAAAAGCCGAGAAGCCGCAGCGCTCGGGATGCGCCCCGAGAGTATCCGCGCCCGCGGCGAGATAGGGAATCTCATTGAGATGGCCAGGACGAATGCAGAAGTCGAGACCAGGAAGCTGCTTCTTAAGCTCTTCTTCGCCAAGACGCGCCACCGCACAGCCCATGAGCCCGACCGCCTTCAAGGCAGATTCGCCCTTGCGCTTCATCGCGCAGAGATATCCCGCCTTGCCGATCGCCTTGTTCTCGGCCTTCTGTCTCACCGTGCAGGAATTGACAATGACGAGCTCGGCATCTTCCTCGCCCTTGGCCGGTTCGTGTCCCGCGGCAACCAGCAACGCCGCGACCGCTTCCGAGTCGCGCACGTTCATCTGACAGCCGTATGTACGAATGTGAAATCTCATCGTTCAGCGGAATGTAACTTCCAGTCCGTCGCAGGCTGCCTTCATGCCGGCGGGCAGCTCGGCCTCAATCTTCTCGGACGGCCAGGAGCGGTACTTTATGCCCAAATGAGTGAGGTAGACACTCTGCCCTTCGGGGGGACAATACCGCTTCGTCTTCTTGAGCGCACTGACGAGCCGCGCGACATCCTGCACGCTCGAATGGACGAACAGACGGAAGTCATCATCCAGCGGACCGTCGGTCGCCTCCATGATGATGGCCGTCAACGCCTCGGGCTTGCGAACAAACGGCGAGTTGTAGCGTTCGTGTCCATTACCTGCTATGTGCGCGTCAATGCCAAGCATACGCGCGGCATCGCCGGGAATCCCCCCGGTGTCCGTCGCATACAGGAGCCGCGTTGCGTCCTTCTCGACGAGATACATTGACGTGCGCTCGAGGACCCCGTTCGTAATCCGCGAAGTCGAATGGTTGGACGGCACACCGGTAATGGTCAGACCTCCCTCCGAGACCTGCTTGGCGAACGGGAGCGCAATCACCTCGGGAGCCGGCAGACAAAGTGCCGCGGCCGCCTTGGCGATCTGGTCCTTCGCCGCGGCCGCCCAGCTCTCCTGCACATAGATGCGCTTCACGCCGAGCCGCACCGCGGCGTCGGCATTGTAATGGTCTCCGTGCGAATGGGTGATGAAAAGCGCCTCCGGAACAAGTCCGCGCGGCAGCTTGTCAAATCCGCATCCGATGAAGTCGATGACTACCTTGTCGTCCAACAACACGCTCGAGCAACGCCGGTCGCCGCGCGCCTCCATCGCCGCATTCCATCCCGCAGCCCCGGAACCCAGGAAACGGACCTTGATGCCGCCAGCCGCCAGCGGGGGCTCCGCGGCAAATGCTCCGAGTGCGCAGACCGCGGCGCCTCCCGCTACGAATTCACGACGCGTCATGTTTCTCAGTCCCGATTGCGTCCGCCGAGGAAGCGAAGAATATGGAGGAAGAGGTTGATGAAGTCGAGATAAAGTTCAAGCGCGCCCATGATGCCGAGCTTGCGGATCGTGGTCGTGTCCATCATCCCCTCCTCGGCGGCCAGCCGCTTGATCTTCTGGGCATCGTACATCGTAAGTCCGGTAAAGATGAGAATACCCACGAAGGAGCAGACGAAGTCCAGTCCCGAACTGCGCAGGAAGATATTCACGACCGCGGCGATGATGAGTCCCCAAAGCGCCATGCCGCAGATCGAGCCGATGGACGAGAGGTCGCTCTTGGTGAACGTGCCCCAGAGCGCAAGTCCTCCGAACATGCCTGCCGTGATGAAGAACACCTTCTCCACCATCGCCAGTTCATAGGCAATGAACACCACCGAAAGCGTAAGCCCGTTGAGCGCGGCATAGCCGAGGAAAATCAAGTAGCATGCCGCGACCGGCAACTTATGGAGCGCGAAGCCGAGCACGAACACGAGCGCTATCTCGAGAATCACCAGAACCATGAAGCCGGGACCAAGCAGCACCGACTTCCAAAGACCGGATGCCGCAGTGAACCAGGCGATCAATCCGGAAATGGCGAGCCCGAGCGCCATCCATCCGTAGACGATCTTGAAGGTGCTTGCAATCGCCGTTGCCTTCGAGCCCAATTGATAATCGGGCTTTCCAAATTGCTTCTCAAAGTCTATCATTCCTTTTCCCTCCGTTCTGGTTTTCGTTGTATGTGGCAAATTATATCATTCGTACGCATCTGGTTCAACCACGCAGACGGAAACTCAGACCGCCGCTTGGACGAGTCCCTAATGTCGTCTTTCAAAGGCGGAGACCGCGGAGGCGGAGATTGCGCAGAGCACGGCGGTAGGCAAGACGCGCGTCGGCACTGGTGGCGGACGCGAGCCGAGCGGCGTTCTGCCGCGTAAGGAAATCGTTATCCCAGCCGCCGTCCGCCCGCTGGGTGCGGACCAATTCGCGAACAACCTCATCACCATCGGCATGCGCCAGCATGAAGGAATTCGCCGCGCTCGCGGCACGGACGGTATACACGCGCTCAGGTGCGGACGACGTACTGCCGCGGAAGAAGACGGAAAGCCCGAGAAACGCCAGCAGCGAAGCCGCGGCAAGTCCGCCGACCATCCAGCCAAGCCGAAGCCGCCGACGCTCCTCGAACGGCGCCTTCATCCGACGGACCATATCGCGATAGTCCGGACCGAGTTCTCCGAGCATTTCCTCAAGATCGGCGTTCATCGAAAATCTCCTTCAGTTTCCTCAAAGCATTGAACATTCTGGACTTTACCGTGCCCAACGGAATGGACAGAATCTCGGCGATCTGAGCATAGGGCAGATCTTGGAAAACACCCAGCTCCACCACCTCCGCCATCTCCGCCGACAATTGCGAAATGGCCCACGCCACATCCTCACGCGCACCTCGCCTGCTCGGCATCACCGCCGTCGGCTGCTCCTTCGCCCAATTCTCCTCGCGCTGCTGCCGCCGCGTTTCCCGACGCAACGCATCAATCCGCACTTGCCTCGCTATCGTGAAAAGAAACGTCGTCAGTTTTGCCGTCGGCTCATACTTCTCACGATACTTCCAGAGTCGCAGGTACGTCTCCTGCACGAGATCCTGTCCATCAGCATATGAAACGCCCTGGCGATAGAAAAAGTTCAGAAGATTCTTTTCGTATTTCCGGGCTTCACCGACCAGCCAGTCGCTATCTGCCGCGGGACTCATCATCCGATGGACGAAGAAACCTTGAAGACCGCCGTGATGATGGAAATCGCCACAAAGCCCACCACACAGGCGATCGTCACTATAAGAATCGGCTCGAGCGCATTGGTGAAGGTGGTGATATTGCGATCCATGTCCTTCTGATAGCGTTTGCCGATATGCTCAAGCGATGCCGCCATGTCTCCCGCCTGTTCACCGACCGCCAGCATATCCGTCATCA
>DCIL01000107.1:39374-42761 GCA_002315875.1 Verrucomicrobia bacterium UBA1727
CCTCGCAGATCTTGAGCGCCTGGAGAACATTGACTCCGTTCGAAAGGAGCGTCTTCATCGTAAAGGCGAGCGACGAGTAGGCGCCGCACGCGACGATACCGGAAATGAGCGGCGCCTTGAGCTTCCAGGCATCAAGCTTGCGCGTACCTGACGGCGTCTTCTTCCACTTCTTGAACCACACCACGACAACCGTGACGCCAATCGCCATCAACCAGCCATAGTTGATGACCGCATCCGACATACCGATCAGAATCAACGTCGGCAGCGGCAGCGACGCACCCATCGAATCGAACACCTTCTGGAACTGCGGAATGATCCACACCAGCGCACCGATGACCGCAATGACGCCGAAACAAAGCACAATGACCGGATACGAAAGCGCCGCCTTGATCTTGCCACGCATGTTGTCATCACGCTCGAAGTGGTCACCGAGGCGCCGAAGCACCTCGACCATCGCACCGGACGCTTCGCCGGCACGGATCATGTTCGCAAAGAGCGGAGGGAAGGTCTTCGGATGCGCCGCGCAGGCGTCGGAGAAATTTTCGCCGCGTACGATGCGGTCGCAGAGATCCTGGCACACGTAACGCTGGCCGCTATGCTCCTCACCCTGATTGGCGAGCGCCTGCAACGCCTGCCCGAGCGTCATTCCCGCTTCGATGAGATCGGCAAGTTCCGAAACGAAGAGCAGCACCTCGACCCGCTTCATGACGGTCTTCTGCTTGCTGCCACCGATCTCCATGTTCCAGATCGAGGATGATTTGGACGCCTTCGAATCCTTCGACGGCTTGTCGGTGGACGTTGTCGCCACCGCACGCGTCTGCGCGCGCGCAGGTACACTTCCAGTTCTCTTCGCGTATCCCATTCGTGCGTATTATAGCATATTGATCAGGTTCTGCGGTTGCGGAAAAAGTCCTGAAGCACCGCCAGCGATTCGACCTCGAGCACTCCGGTACGGACCTCGGGATGATGGTTGATCCCCGGATGCGCGAAGATGTTGAACTCGGTTCCGCCGCCGCGCTTCGGATCGGATACTCCCCACACCACGGTCTCGAGCCGAGCGAGCACGATTCCTCCGGCACACATCGGACACGGCTCCTTGGTGACGTAGAGCCGCGCGTTCTTCAGTCGCCAGTCCCCTTTCGCGGCAAACGCCTGGGACATCGCCAGCATCTCGGCATGGGCGGTTGCGTCCGTCAGCTGTTCCGTCTGATTGTGCGCTCGACCGAGAATGCGGGCCACGAGCGGATCCTCGTCGTAAACCGCGGGATGTCCATCATGCTCCGGCTCCAGAATCTTCGGCTCTACAATCACGCACCCCGTCGGCACCTCGCCATCCGCCGCGGCCTTCTCGGCCTCACGCAGCGCCATCCGCATGAAATGCTCGTCGAAGCTCACGACTACAAAGACCGCCTTAGAAGTCGAGATTGCGGACGTTCAGCGCGTTGTCTTCGATGAACTTGCGCCGCGGTTCGACCTCGTCGCCCATCAGGAGCGTGAACATCTGATCCGCCTTGACCGCGTCCTCGAGTTTGACGCGCAACATGCGGCGCTTGGCGGGATTCATCGTCGTGTCGAAAAGCTCATCGGCGTCCATCTCGCCGAGACCCTTGAAGCGCATGATCGAAAGCCCCTGCTTGCCGTGATTGCGCACATCGTCCAAAAGCTTCACGAGCGGACCGTTCGCGGTCGGCGAATTGCTGCCGAACCAATCGCCGTCAGCATAGCCGAACCCGGCGAGCGAAGCGAATTCCTTCTTGAGCATCGAAGCACCGGACCCGACCGCGGACTCATCCTTAACCAGGGCCTCGGGATCGAACCCCCGCTCGGCAACCATCTTCGAAGTCGCCTCGATCTCGGCGAGCAGAATCAGCAGCTCGCGGGCGCGATCCTTGTCGAGCACCGCACCGTCCTTGCCCTTCACCTCGAAATCATCGAGCCCGAGCGTCAGCAGCTTCTCGGTAAGCTCGCCATCGGTCAAAACGTACTCGCTCTTCTTCTTGCGCTCGACCTTGTAAAGCGGCGGCTGGGCGATGTAGACATAACCCTTATCGATGAGCTCGGGCATCTTGCGGTAGAAGAACGTCAGCAGAAGCGTACGGATGTGCGCGCCGTCTACATCGGCATCGGTCATGATGACGATCTTGTGATAACGCGCCTTGCTGATATCCCACTCCTCGCCGAAACCGCAGCCGATCGCGGTGATCATCGTGCGCACCTCGTTGTTGGCGAGCATACGATCGATGCGTGCCTTCTCGACATTGATGATCTTGCCGCGAAGCGGAAGAATCGCCTGCGTCGTGCGATCGCGCCCCTTGCACGCAGAACCGCCTGCCGAATCGCCCTCGACGAGATAAAGCTCGGTCTTCTCGGGATCGCGCTCCGAACAGTCGCGCAGCTTGCCCGGCAGCGCCAACCCCTCCATCACGCCCTTGCGCACGGTCTCGCGCGCATGACGGGCGGCCTCACGAGCGCGCGCCGCCATCAGCACCTTGTCGATGATCGACTTGGCGACGGTGGGATTCTCCTCGAAATAGGTCATGAGCTTGTCGTTGACGATGCCCGCGACTATGCCATCCACCTCGCCGTTACCGAGCTTGGTCTTGGTCTGACCCTCGAACTGCGGCTGCGGAACCTTCACGCTCACGACGACCGTCAGACCCTCGCGCATGTCATCGCCGGAAAGCGAGTTGAACTCCTTTTCCTTGAGGATCTTGTTGTTGAGACCGTACTTCTTGATCGTAGCGGTCAGCGCACGGCGGAAGCCGGAAAGATGAGTGCCGCCTTCGATCGTGTGGATGTTGTTGCAGTAGGTCTGCTCGAGCACCGAGTAGCCGTCGTTGTACTGCATCGACACCTCGGCCTGAATCACGTAGTGCGAGCCATCGTTGCGGATCGTATCTTCGGACCCTTCGAAATGCACGATCGGAGAGAGGACGGTCTTGTTCGCATTGAGATAGCCGACGAACTCGTCAATGCCGCCGTCGTAGTGGAAGGTCTCTTCGAAGAACTGACCGTTCTCGTCCCCCTCGTTGTCCTTGAAATGAATCGTCACGCCCTTGTTGAGGAACGCGAGCTCGCGAAGACGCGCGGCGAGAATGGACGCCTTGAACTTGCGGCAGGTGAAGATGGAATGATCGGGGAAGAAGGTGACGGTGGTGCCCGTCTCCTCGCCGCACTCGCCGATGACCTCGAGCGGTTTGGTGACATGGCCGCGCGAGAACTCGATGTGATGAAGCTTGCCCGCGCGCTTGACCTCGACCTTCATCCAGTCGGAAAGCGCGTTCACGCAGCTGACGCCGACGCCGTGAAGTCCACCCGAGACCTTGTAGTTCGACCCGTCGAACTTACCGCCGGCGTGAAGAATCGTGAGCACCACCTCGATCGCGG
>DCIL01000107.1:42922-46967 GCA_002315875.1 Verrucomicrobia bacterium UBA1727
CACCTCGTAGACGAGATGATGATAGCCACGCTCACCGGTATCTCCGATGTACATCGCGGGACGCTTGCGAACCGCCTCCATGCCCTCCAGAACCTGGATGTTTTCAGCGGTATAGTTCTGCTTTTCTTCTGCCATTTCGTACGCTCCGATTATTTGTGGATATTATACCAAAAATAGTGGGTAGAGGATAGAGGGTAGAGGATAGAAAACATTCTCCGCTGAAGTGACATGTGCCGAGTAAGCCGGATTCTGTTCTATCCGATCATTCATCTGAGCAATCAACCCGGAACTTGTAGCGGACGGGCCGTCCTCGTTCCCTATTTGATCTTGCTCCGGAGTGGGTTTGCATTGCACGCCCTTCTTGCGTCGGACGCCGGTAGTCTCTTACGCTGCCTTTTCACCCTTACCGAGCCGAAGCCCGGCGGTATGTCTCTGTTGCACTTTCCATCACGTGGGTTTGCCCCACGCCCTCGGTCCATTACAGACCGAACCCTTGCCCTGCGGAGTCCGGACTTTCCTCTTCCCGAAGGAAGCGATCGGTCCGGCACCTGTCACTTCAGCGGAAAATTATCAAAGAGCCCGATAGAGCATGCGACCGCACATCGTGCAGGCCACGATCGACTGGGGCTTGCCCTGCTCGCCGTTGCGCGCGTTCGCATCGGCCAGCTGACCGACGGACGGCGGTTGGACGAGATGGCAGCCGTCGCACACGCCGTCATGCGTGAGCGGAACCACCACCGGCCAGCGCTTGGTGCGCAGACGCTCGTAATAAAGGAGGAACTTCGGATCGCAGACGTTCTTTACCTTCTCGACGCGCTCCTTCTGGGCCTCGGCGAGCTCGGCATTGACCGCCGCCATACGCTCATCGATCTCAGCGCAGAACTGGTCGACCCCGCCCTTCGCGGAATCGTACTTCTTCTGAGCGTCTTCAACGCGGGCCTTGGCACTCGGAATCTCATCCATCGCGGCGAGCTGATTGTTCTCAGTCGTCTCGAGGTCGTGATTGACCATGTCGATCTGGATCGAAAAATCCTGATATTCCTTGTTGGTCTTGAGACCCATCTGGGTCTTCTTCAGCTCGGCGACCTTGTTCTTGAGCGCCTGCGCGTCATTCTCAAGATTCTTAACGCGGCCCGCGGCATATTCCTCATTGGCCTTGGCCGCCGCAAGATCGGCGCTTACACCCGAAAGACGAGCCATTTCCTGCGCCTTGCGCCGCGGCAGATCCTTAAGCTCGACCTCAAGTTCGCGAATTCGACCGTCAACTTCCTGGAGATCGGTCAGCGCCTCGATAATCGTCATTTTGCCAAGATTCCTTTCGTTCAACACTGGGGCAGGAGACGGGACTCGAACCCGCAACCCACAGAATCACAATCTGTTGATCTAACCAATTGATCTACTCCCGCCATCTGTGGAGCCAGGTAAGGGACTCGAACCCCCGACCTGCTCATTACGAATGAGCCGCACTACCAACTGTGCTAACCTGGCCATGTAAGTGCGTAGTATATCAAAATATCCGATGAGCCGTCAACCCCGATTCGCTGATACAACCACATTTGCCGACACGTTTTTTGCATACTACGTCTTATAAGAAAGTATGCCATCCACTTATGCGCATCACTGGCCTCGGTTGCCGTCTTCCTGTTTTCAGGACGCGATGTCGTGTGGAAAATCGCCGATCAGGTTATGGTCAAGGCGGACGTAACCGGCCTCGCCGAACTCGCCGCCGAACATCCCTGGGGCGCGGTTGACTGGCTCTGCCGGATGCTCACAGCCATGAATCTCACCTGGTGGGGCACACTTTTCACACTCGCGCTCCTGGTCGGCATCGGAGCGCTCTCCATCATATCCCTACGCCGCTGCCGATCACCCTTTGCCGCCTTCTCCCCATGGCTCGTCGCCGCGCTTTTCACGCTACCCGTAATCTCACTTGGCGATCAGGTATGGATGCTGATACGTCCGCAATTCCCCCTTCTACACCTCGTCTGGTTCGCAATCCTCACCACCTGCCTGCTCGCCGGCAGAAAAGGACTCATCGCATTTGCCGCGCTTCAATTGATCTTGATCGCCGTCGGCAAACTCTGCTACTACGACCTGCCGGTCTGTGAAACGATGCGTAGCGCCTGGGCCCTGCCGTCTGGTCCGGAATGGACACTCTCTAACAGCTTCACAATCGCCATCTTCATCGCCTTCACCGCACTTTGCTTCGTCCGAATTCCTGCCGAGATTCCTAAGTGGACGCATTTCGTCCCGATCGGACTGGCCATCGTCCTCGTATTCGTCGCCCTGCCGAAGCGCAACTGCCTCGATCAACTGAAAATGGAGCGCGCCGTGCTTGAACAGCGCTTCGACGACGTGCTCAAGATCGCCCCCGACAAGGCGCGTCCCGAACGGATGGAAACGGCCTGGCGAATTCTCGCGATGTTCCGCACCGAAAGGATCGATCGCGATCTCTATCGCTTTCCTATCGTCGGCTCACATGTCAATACCGACGAGGAGGAGATGGCAATGGAAGGATCTCTCCTGCTCTTCCACTACGGCATGATCCTGCCGGCCCGCCGCTGGGTCTTCGAAACTGCCGCAAGCTTCGGAGCGTTTCCGATCTGGCATAAGGAGTCGGACCTCTTCATTGTCGACCTCCGGTCCAATCGCATAAGGAAACTCGAGGAGATCAACTCGAGGGAAACCGACTCCTATCACGCTTTCTCGTCCAACGGAAAGTGGATGGTATTCTCATCGCGGCGCCTGGACGGCAACCATACGCGCGCCTTCTTCACGCATTTCAACGCCGACAAAGGAAGCTTCTCCAAGCCGTTCCTGATTCCAGTGGAGAATCCCGACGAGCACAATCGCAGATTCCGCTCCTATAACATTCCGGAATTCTCCACCGGACCCGTCAAATACTCGCCGCGCGAACTGCGCAAGGCCAGCATGACAGGCAACTGACCCGCAACCGGTCAGAAATTGTTCATCTCAAGCTGGAAGTAGGCCTTGGGATGGTCACACACGGGACACTTCTCAGGGGCTTCCGCACTCTCGACGATCGCGCCGCAGTTGCGGCACTGCCACTTGTTCTCGCCGATGCGCACCCAAACCTCTCCGGTCTCGATGTTCTTCGCGAGCTTGCGGTAACGCTCCTCATGATGCGCCTCAACCTCGGCGACCTTGCGGAACTTGAACGCGATGTCCTTGAATCCCTCCGCCTCGGCCTCGTCGGCCATGCGCTTGTACATGTCGGTCCACTCCTCATGCTCGCCTGCAGCGGCGGCGAGGAGGTTCTCGGTCGTAGAGCCGATGCCCGCGAAGAGCTTGAACCACATCTTGGCGTGCTCCTTCTCGTTGAGCGCCGTCTCCTGGAAGATCGCCGCGATCTGCTCGTAGCCCTCCTTCTTCGCCTTCGAAGCGAAGTAGTCGTACTTGTTACGCGCCTGGCTCTCGCCCGCAAACGCGGCCATCAGATTAGCCTCGGTCTTAGATCCCTTGAATTCCATTTTCCGATTCCCTTTCTTTGACCGACAATTCACTGCGCCTCGAACTGATCCTTGCCGACGCCACAGACCGGACAGCGCCAGTCATCCGGCAGTTCCTCAAACGGAACATTGTTGTTTTCGGCAGGGTCGTACACATAACCACACACCTTACAGACGTATTTCATTTCGTTGTTTCCTTTCTTATTTTCTCTTTCTGCATTTGTCACAAACCCCGGTGACCCGGAGCTCAAGATGGTGTCGCTCGCTCGGCATTCCCTCAGGAATCGGCTGCCCCGCCGGAAGCGGATAGTCCGTGATCGACCCGCACACCTCGCAGATGAAGTGCGCATGCGGACCAAGTATCGTATCGTAGCGTGCGGCCGAAAGCGCATCAAGCCGCGTGATAATGCCCAACTCGGCGAATTCGTTGAGAATGCGATACACCGAATCCCGCGTCACGGTCAGTACGCTCTTGCGCACCGCCGAAAGCGTCTCGTCCACCGACGGATGCCGCCTCGACTGGCGCACTGCATTGAAGACAGCGAGCCGTTGCGCGGTGCACTTGAGCCCGTGTT
>DCIL01000107.1:46981-47451 GCA_002315875.1 Verrucomicrobia bacterium UBA1727
ACGCCGGAAAGGCGTCGCTTGTGATTTCTGCTGTCTTCTCCATCGCCGAGTCCTTATTTACGGATTAGATGTTGTTAATTATAACATTTATTACCACCATAGTCAATGCACCTCCGTGAATTCGGTGAATTCGCGGCGTTTGCGGCGCTCCGCGCGAAGGAAGGCCAGCTTCTTTTTTAGTGAGACACGCTCGGGATTCCCGATGTCCGGTTTGACGTAGATAGTTAGAGGCCGACCTGTCTTCAGCATCGCATATGTGTGCATTGAGAAGCCTCTCCAGGGGTCATCCCGCTCAAGTGCGGCGATTCTTCGGCAGAAGGCATAGCAGATGGAGAGATAATCTATTCCGGCCTCATGTCCCTCACGCACCCCTTTGAACACATAGGCGCGATAGACTCGCTGAAAGATCCTCCGGCGCGATTCGTGATTTTCTCCAGGCGCGGATTCCGTGACGTCGCGCGAGGACTCCA
>DCIL01000012.1:0-3808 GCA_002315875.1 Verrucomicrobia bacterium UBA1727
GAGGGTTTTGCAATTACCTCAATAACATCTGCATCATAATCAATTGCAAAGATGCAAATACATGGCGGATGATGTTAATCATTCCATCTGCATTTACGGGACATCGACACGAACACGATAGAACGCGCCGGAGGTTGGACGATCGGCGGAAACATCGATCAACACCACACGATTGGACACGGCGGTATTCGACGCACCGGTAGTTTCCAATTGGTTCGTGACGGATTCGGGCGTAAGTCCGCGCAGCAGCGTATAACGCAACCCCGGCAGCGAAGAGAACTCCAACCGCACACCATCGGCCGAAACGATAAGCACCGCATCCTCAAAAGATGGCGCCAACGGAGTCGTAATGAAACCCGACTGACCCATGAAACTGACCAAGCCCGAAACTGCAGCATTGACATAGAAGTCGTAGCCAAGGTTCGTCAAGTCATACTGCGAATTGAAATAGCTCCACCTGCTGTTGGCATTCATGTAATACGACGGCAACGCATCACACGCATAGGGAACGGCTGCGTTCGTGGGACTGATCACCGTCACATAGGCCGTGATCGTCGGCTGATACGCAGTCAATCCCGAACCGTACCCGACCTGCGGCTGCCCGCGCCAATACGCCTTACCCAGCTGACGACCTTCGGCGGTAGCCGTGTCCGCCTCCACGAGCACGAATCTCTCGGCGATCACCCTCGCGACTTCATTGGACGCCAATATACCCGACAGGTTCGCGAACTTCGACGACTCGGGATCGCCGGACTGCACCAGCATGACGAGCTTGCCCTCTCGCAACGCACGGTCCGCAGCCGCCGCAATCGCGTCCTCGCGATACGCACAGAGCGGATGATCCTCGGGCGGATTCGTGATATGCACGCATTTCCCGACGAGCCCGTTCAGCCGATTGCTCACGGTCAGCGTGAGCCAATGCGTGCCGAGCGGCGAAAGATCGTTGTCGAAGGTCCAGGTGATGCGGTTGCCGTCTACGGTCGGAGACCCTTTCAGGGCATTGCTCTGATACTCGAAACCATAGCCGAAGCTCTCGGCGTCCGCCACCTCGAATACGACGGAATTCGCATTCGTCTCGACTGCAACGGCGGAGGGAGGCCGCACCGAGCCGGAAACCTCCACCTCCTGGACCGCGGCAAAATCGCCATCGGAGCATCCAGCGATGAGCTTCATCCGATGACGCCCTTCCGCGAGTCCGGCAAACGCCATATCGCGCGCACTTGCCGCGAGCTCATTGGTCTCGACGCTTACCCAATCCTCGGCCTCGCCGGAGACCGTAAACGACTCAAGACGAAAGATCTCGGTATTCGCCGCGAAAGTCGGATCTTTGAAACTGGGGTTGTCGAAATTGATCGAGAAATGCACGTCCGTCAGATCGCCGCCCAGAGCGGAAAGTATCTCAGAACCCTTGATGACGACCGTCTTGGAATCGAGTGACGACGTGGACGAGCCGCAAGGCAATGTCGTGAGCGCCCGCAGATTCCAAGACGAATCATGATCGTCCCATTCGCCGACATTGTCGTCGTAGTAACAGCGGGTGAGTTTCAGCTCAATGCCGATTGGAAGCCCGATCGCCTGGTATTTGACGGTGATCACGGTATCGGCCGAAATCGAGAACCCGCGCGTTGCGCCGATGCAGTTACCCATTCCCGGCCAGTAGACGCCCCAGTCGCCCCAATCGTAGATGCGTGCGCGGACCTCATCATCGCTGACGCTCCAGCCACAGGTGTCCTCGCCCATCTTATGCATCGCCCAGTCGGTCGATACGAGTTCGTCCTGAACCTGCACGGACTGCAACTCCTGGCGTTCAAGCACGAATTTCTCCAGACGATTGGTCCAGCAGGTGGCGATGGCCCAGCGAAAGACGTGATCGGGCGCGATCACCTGCGGCACTCGGGCGAATTGCGGTGCACGCTGCGGATATACGTTGAGATAGACCTCATCGACAGGATGTGCTTCAGCCTCCTGTCCTGGCGTTGCCGATGTAAACACGGAATCAAGCGGATACCAACCGTTGTTGACGCCGCCCCAGCCGAAATTGAAATGGAACAGATTCGTCACCGTGCCATGAACGGGTGAAGTCGTGGCATATCCGTCGCAAACATACGTATGTCCCGTCCCCTGGGCATTGGCGGTGCCACTGCAGGGGATCGGATGCCCTTCCTCTAACTGCGCCTTCATCCGGGCGACGTTCGCGGCATTGAACTCCCTAACGGACGGCGCATAGGAATTATCAAAATAGAAATTGGACCCCAACGTCCCCGGAACCCGATCGAAGGTCGTTGACGAACCGCTTGAACCGTAATTCATGTTCAGTATCGCACCCACATCGGACATCAGTGTGCCGATCGCCAGCGATTCGCGAGCAGAGACGACGTGTCCGTAGCTGCGGCGGACGGCGTTCCAGTCATAAGAAGAATCGAAACGCGCGCGTTGAGAAATCGTATCCGCCGACCAATACGCTTCATCCGCCCGAGTGTCACCAGTGCCCTGCAACGGCCACTGATAGTAGTCGAGGATGATCGCCATCGCAACCGCGGTGCAACCAGACCACATGCGTCCGTCGCTTCCACCGGACCGAGTGGTGGGACACATCAGATTGTAATGCCGTCCCTGATTCCACATGGCACTGGTGAGCGGCGACACGACCACGGTCGCGTCAGCAGGCAGCTCGCCGATGCCACCAGCCGCAGTTGCCGCGCTGATGATCACCGCGAAAACAAACGGAAACCTTAAACCAATGTTTTCCACTCTGCTTTCACTCCACCTCAGGGGTTAAGCAACCCATCATACAGCGCCTTCATGTCGATGCGGTCACGAGGACCGTTGAAAAGGCAGAACGTGACCTCCATGTCCGGATGCAAGGCAAGGAACGTATTCACCTCGCGGACGGCAATCGGCGCTGCCTCTTCCGCCGGATAGCCGTATACACCCGTCGAGATCGATGGAAACACGATCGAGCGAAGTCCGTTCTCATAGGCCAGTGCAAGGCAGTTTCTGTAACAGGAGGCAAGCTTCTCCGCCTCGCCGTAACGTCCGCCATCGTACACCGGCCCAACCGTGTGAATCACGTGCCTGGACGGCAGGCGTCCGCCACCCGTGATCCGCGCCTCGCCCGTCGGACAACGCACGCCCGGGCGCACCTCCGGCACCTTCAGACACTCCTCGTAAAGCTCCGGCCCCGCCGCACGATGGATCGCTCCATCCACACCGCCGCCGCCAAGCATCATCTCATTGGCCGCGTTGACTATCGCATCCGCCGCGATCTTCGTAATGTCTCCGAGCACTGTCCTAATAGCCATCGCTACCTCCTTCCGCGGCACTTTTGCCGCACTACCCATGCCTCAGAGCACTTCCCAATGCCCACCCTTATCCGGGCCAACACGGCGAATTGCCCCTGCATTCTTCAGCGAATTGATGGCGAACTTAACGCCATCAGCCGTAATTCCGATTAAAGCAGCAAGTTCCATCCGCGTTATTTCTGGATTATCTCGCATGGCTTCCAGAATTTTCTGGGTAGTTTTCTGGGTAGTTTTCTGGGTAGACTCGGTTACTGTGACATTCCGTGTGACATTTCCAGTAACATCTTGACGGGAAGCCGCGATCTTTTCTGTGACATCCTCACCGATAGGGGATTTCTCAGCATCCGACAAATCCCACGGCACGATACGGTGTTCGGTTGCGGGGATGTCATTGAGCTTTAAGGTCAAAAAAGTCTGGCAATCATCAACGTCATCGCAAATGAACGGATCGGCCCAATGCTCGCCGCGCCAACCGCTCAATATCTTCTGATAACCAGAACCCGCCT
>DCIL01000012.1:3837-9099 GCA_002315875.1 Verrucomicrobia bacterium UBA1727
ACATGCGTTGCAGGTTGCGGTTGCGACAATCAGACGCTCCCGCCTTTGTCGGACGGACGCGCATCGTCCCCGGATTGCGGAACTCGAAACGATCCGGCCACTTGGTAATCAGAACCGCCGTTGATTCGTTATAGTTCGCATGGATGAGCGTATTCACGACGGCCTCTCGGACGGCAATATGCGTCGGCAACTCATTCACGCGCAACAGGTTCTCATCCAGCACAAACGGCGTCTTCAACGACTCGTAGAGCTTACGAGTCACGCGCTGACAATAGGCGAAGAGATTTCCCGGCCAGGTGTCGTCCGTAATAAGCCGGTCTATCCAACGATCCGTCGCCTTCTGCGTCGCGGCATATTCGCGATAATCGACCATGTAGCTCGGGACGAGACGAAGGATATGACGCAGCTTCCCGAACATGAGAAGCCCCGCCAATGTGAGCCCCTTCGCGCCCGTCCCGCGATCCGAGTCGAAACCGCCAATGGCCTCCAAAAAGCCCGCATCGTCCATTTCCGTATACGGATGCAGCGGATTGCGATTCGCAAAGAGTTGCCGGTAGGCGCGAAAGGTCTCCGGATTGAGATCGTCCAAGGTGTACTTGTTGAAAACGCGACCATCATATGAATCCGTCTTCTCGGCGATCATGCGATCGACTTCACGCGTCGGACATTTGTAGTCGCCTTCATTGCGACGGCGGTAGGTTCCGCCGTAAGGGTTGCCGTTGATGAAAACTGGCTTGTCGCCGCGCGGCGCTTCAGGGACACGGACAACGATGATCGTCTCATTCCCACAGACGATCTTCTCAACATCACGGTCGCGAAGCAGATTGACGTTGCACTTCGTCCGGTTGTTGACGATGTTGAAAAGATCCTGAATCTGCCGGTCGGGGTTCGCCACGCCAACAATCTCAAACTCCGCACCCTGCTGACGCACTCCCAGCAGAATCACCCCGCCGACCGTATTAGCAAATGCCGAATACGACTCCCAAAGACTTGTCGACAGTTTCTCACGCGACAGCTTGCATTCGACCTGCACGCTCTCGCCTTGCGCAATCAGCTTCTTCAATTCGGTTTCAATCATGTCTCAACCTCATTCCTTGATTGGAATTATATCAAATTTCACTGGGGAGTTGAAGTTGAAGAACGCCGTCCGGCGGTCGAGTAGTCCCATGGCTTGAAGCCGAGTTTGAGCGCGGGGGAGGTCGGCCTGAGACGCCAATCGCCCGCCTTGGGATCGACAAACTGCGGATCACCGATGAAGCCGGATGTCGGTCCGTTGAGCTCGGTAAGTCCGTCGGCACACCAGAAGAGGTTGTTCACGAACTTCACCTTCGCCGTGCCGTCTCGGAGCGTGTTCCAGCCAGACCGCACGTACGCTGGACCTTCCAGCCAGTAGATGATGTTCCGCTCGAACCTGACCTGCGGATGCTTCTCGACACGCGAGACGCAGAGCTTGCTCGTGCCACCGTTCACCAACACGCAGTTGACGACCTCGTTGCTACGTCCGAAGTGGAGGTGATACGAATCGGCCGTCGTGTTGACGACGAGGTTGTTCTCCCAATGGACGCCCTCCGAGCCCTCATCGTTGTACATACCCCAGCCGCCGTAGGAGATCGAATCGACGTTCATAATCACGTTATTGGTGACGACCGTCCCGAACGAGGTCCCGAGCGTATAAATGCCGCCCATGTCGGCCATCTTGTGCTGACCGATGTTCGTGATGCGGTTGAACGAGATCTCGTTGCGCTGGGCGTAGCTGCCCCAGTATCCCCACGTCCAGCCGACGGAGATGCCGGTGTAGTAAATGTCCGTTATCTCGTTGTGCGTCACCTTCGTGTCCGCCGCGTGGGTGAGCACGATGCCGCAGCCCTCGGGATTGACGCGTCCGCACTGGCGGATGAGGTTGTCATCGATCACGTTGAAGCGGACCGCTCGCGGACTCGTATCGACGAGGCGTTTCGTCGGGAGCGGATGATTCCACTGCTCCTTCAGGTTCGCAAATTTGGGATTGGCTTTCTTGAGCTGATTTTGCTCCGCATTGCCGAGCCAGATGCCGCCCGCGCCGACATCAACGATCTCGCACGAGACGATCGCGTTCGAGACGCAGCCGTCCCCGAAGCGGAAGGCGTAGTTCTCAGTGTTGAAGACGCGGCACTTCTCGAAGCGGAGCCGATGCGCCCCCTCACCGTAAACCGTGCCGCCTGTCAGTCGCGCCGCCTGAAGGAGATACTGCTTCACCGCGCCGTTCGGTGCGACGTCACCGTCCGTGCGCGAAGCCGTGAAGCCGAGGCCCTTAAAGACGAGATCGTGGACGAACACGCCCCTCTTGAGATCGCCTCTGAATTCGACGAGCGAGACGAGACGCGCCGTCGGTGCGATCGCCTCGAACGCCGCAAGCGTTTCGCCAGCGCACGGACGGTACTTTATCCGTCCCGCCTTCACGTCGTAGAACCACTGGCCGGGCTCGGTGAAGCCCGCTGCGACATTCTCAAGGTAGAAGTAGTTGGGCGCGTGACCATTCCAGGCCTTCCAGCTGACGATCTTGTTGCGGCCACGGACGGTAATCGTGCCGGTCGCCGCATCGTAGGACTCGACGGGATAGGCCGCATACGCCCACTTGACGAAAACGCGCCACTGGGCGGCGTCGAGCTCGGCCTGCGAAAGCCCCGCGAGGGCCTCCAGTCCCTTCTCGTTCACGGTCGCCCGCTCAATGTAGTTCGTGATACCGTCCTCGACGATCGGCTCCTCCTGCCAGGTCTTCACATGAAACGCCCCCTTCCGCGGCAGACGCGCGCGATCGGCACGCCTTCCGTTCACATAGAGCGACTCGAAGAAGACCGGCTCTCCCTCCTTGTTCTTCGGAATAGGCGCGGACCAGACGCCCTCGCCGTCGTCCCGCCAGTTCGTCAGGACCGCACCTCCCGAGAGGACGGCCCCGTCCGCACCGATCCACGTGACGGGGGCTTCGGGTGTGCCGGAGTCCTCAGGCGTGAAGACGAGCGGCTCCGCAAGCGGATAGACGCCCGGCGCCACACGGACGGTCCAGGCGGACCTGTCACCCGCGCGCTTGGCCGCACGGATTTTCTCGACCGCTCCCTGCGGAGAGAGACCGTCCGGAGAGACGACGATTTCTTTTCCGGCAGTTCCCGGCAAGCGCGGCGCAGGCGTATTAGCGAACACACACATCGTGCCGACGGCCACGGCAGCGCACACCGAAAGAGAGACAATGCGTTTCGTCATGTTATGTGTAACTATGTTCACCTTTTTGTCGCCTCTGTGCCTCTGCGGGCGACTATAGCGCCTCATAGACGACCATCGTCTCGCAGTCTCCTTCAACTTCAAGCCGACAACTCGACGATACGCTGCGCGATCGGATCTGGCGGGGGTTGGTAGACATAGGTGTCGTCATGGCCTAACCTCAGCAGCCCGCAATCACAGGCCGGTTCAAGATCGCGAGTAATGATGCGAGTCGGCTTGTTGTATTTCTCAGCCAGCGCGATTTTGTCTCCGTTCCCGCCCTGCGCGATATAGGCGACCATGCGCGCCCGCGCCGCGTTTCCCATCACGCCGAGAATCGACACAAACGACATGTCGCAGTCCGCCTTCTGAAAACGCCGATACATCATGCAGGCGATTTCGGCGATTTTTGCCGTTGCCTCGGAACTGTCTGCATAATACCCGACGAGACGGCCGCCGCGCTCCCTTCGCAACAATCCGAGCTCGTGGAGTTGCTTAAGATACTGGCTCGTCGCCGACTGTCCAAGACCGGACTCCTCCACGGCCTCATTGACCGTTGAGCCGGACGCCTTCAACCTGTAAATCCGTTTGAGCAATCCAAGTCGCTCAGGATTGTTCAGTTTTCTGCAAAATTCCCAAAGTTCCTTCATCGTCTCACCACCTTCTCCCTCACAGCAAATCCCGATATTATAATATGTGGATTATATCAAATTGGGCAACTGTCCTCAACCTGTAATCCAAATATTACAATATGTGGATTCGGGTTGTGCGCTTTTTCCGTTTCCGTCTGATCGTTTATTGTAGAGTACCAGGTAACGTCTCAAAGCTCTACGACGAACGGCTCATAAGCGATTCGATAGTCCTCGTCCAACCGCGAAACATTGCGAATCGTGGTTGCACCGCCGTCAGGATGCTCAATCACAAGCGGATTGTGATCGCCCGAGTGGATATGTCCGCAAAGGACGTAGCGCGGCCGAGCGCGAGTGATTGCCTCCGCCAGTTCGACACTTCCATAGTGAGGCGAATTGGTGTCGATGGACACATCAACCTTCTGATGACGGATCCTGGGCGGTGTGTGCGTAAGCAAAATGTCGATGCCAGACGGAATCGCGTCAAAAGCATCGAGAAGCGCATGTCCATCACGCGATGCCTCAAAGGCCCACACGCCATTGATGTGCGGCACCCACGGCGTACCATACAGCCGAAGACCATCGACTTCATCTGCCGCGTCGATCAGCAGCTTCACATTCGCAGGCCATTTGATCTGCGCAAGCTGCTGCGACTCTTGCGCGAAAAGGTCGTGATTGCCAGGTATCAGCCGAAACTGCGTCTTCGGATAAGCCGCGCACCACGCGCAAAACTTCCGCTGCACCCAGTCCACCTGATTGCAGACACCAATGAAATCAATCCGCTCCAGCCGAGCAAAGTCACCGGCGATAAGAACCAAATCCGCACCCTTCGGATCAAGTCCATCAAGCTGTCCATGCATGTCAGATATCGCATAGAGTTTCATTTTATCCTCCCAAGAAATCCACATATTATAATATCTGGATTTTCAAATGGATCCGTTAGCTCATAGTCAAGAGATGCGAAGCGTATTGCCAAGTTCTGTCAGACACTTTGACAGCTTCGCGAAGGTCCGTTCACGGTCTGCAACGGTCTTGAGTCCACACTCCCAAATGACGATGACATTCCAGCCCTTTTCCATCCACAGCTTCTCATGTTCCTGATCGCGGCGAACGTTGGCGCGAAACTTCGCATTCCAGAACGCCCTGTTCGTCTTCGGCGCAGTCGCCCGCGGACACTCCTCAGTCTGCACAAGCTTGCGTCCGTCCCACACCCAACCGTGATGATGCCAGAAACAACCGCGAATCTCAATCAGCGTCCTCAGCTGCGGCAGAACGATGTCCGGATGCCCGACGATCCGCCTGTCGCAGACACGAAAGTGAAAGCCCTGCACATGCAACCACTTACGGACGACGATCTCCGGAAGCGTATCACGTCCCCGTATCGCCGACATGATCTCCG
>DCIL01000012.1:9118-10368 GCA_002315875.1 Verrucomicrobia bacterium UBA1727
CTTGGCTTTGCTGAACTTATCCATGGCTATGATGCCAGCTTGATTCCGATCCAGACCGCGGCAATGCCCGCAAGAAGCGAAACTGCCAAGTAAACGGCGAGCATACCCCACTGCGAGGACTCGATCATACGAAGTGATTCGTTCGAGAAGGTCGAGAAGGTCGTAAACCCGCCGCAGAATCCAATGACCGCGAACGTACGGAGCGCCGCCGACCCGCCGTGGAACGACAACACACCCGTGACCGCGCCCAGCACGAGCGAACCAAGCACATTCACGCACAGCGTCGCCCACGGGAATCCGCCCGCCGTCGGCAAGGCGAGTCCCACCAGATACCGGCACACCCCGCCGATCCCACTACCCAATCCTACAAACAAAACATTCATCACAAAAACCAATGTTTACCACTCTGTGCCTCTGTGCCTCTGCGGGCGCCTAATCAATCCGAAACCAGCCGGAAACGCGGGCCGGAGTAATTCGGCTTATCAACGGACTCGAAAAACATCTTCGCGGGACGCACCCAGAGTCCACCCTCACCGTACAGCGCCTCATAGACGACCATCGTCTCAAGCGTTTCCGAATCTTTCGCATAGCCGACCAGGCAATAATGTCCACCCTTGAAATGAACAAACTCGCGTCCAACCATCGCCTCCATATTTTCCGGCAAATCACTCATGCCGCGCTCCACTACTTCTCATGCTTACCGGTGGGACTGTGTATGCAACCGGATCCGTTGGAACTTGAGCCGCACCAGATGCACTTGTTCGCGCCCGGTCCATGACGGTGCTTGCGCGTAGGCGAGTGAATGCAGCCGGAACCGTATGACGACGAACCACACCACTCGCAATGCTTCTCATCGTCCCGATGCTCATGTTTCTTCGTTGAAGAATGGATGCATCCGCTTCCATAACTCGTCGAACCGCAATGCCTGCATTTCGTACTCATCTTGATGTTCCTCCTGACTGTTGTAGTGACTTTACTTACCTTGATATCGGCCTTGACTCCTCCGTTTTGCTCCATCGCCTTCGCCCGTGCTTCCGACACCTCCGCGGGATAACCGCGGACAAAAGAATAATGCCGCGCCTCAGCGCCTGCCGCAAGCAATGCCACAGCAATGAAAAGCATAAACCTTTGGGCTCCGTTCAGCTTCGCTATCTTCGCAACAACCATGTTCATTTCTTTGGTTGGAATTATATCATATTACCCAGGGGAGTTGAAGCCTCGGGGGACTGGAGTTTCACGATTTTTCAACT
>DCIL01000092.1:0-1195 GCA_002315875.1 Verrucomicrobia bacterium UBA1727
GCACTGGAAACTCGCGCGCGCGAATCCTTACGTGTGAATGTAGGCGGAAAAATCGGGTGGCAAGGGCGCGGTGAAGTCAAGCGTTGCACCTGTAACTGGATGGCGAATCGAAAGCTTCCAGGCATGGAGCATTTGCCGCGCAGGCACTGGATCGAGACGATGATCGAGGGCACTCTTACCATAGACAGCGTCCCCGATGATCGGACAGCCGAGCGAAGCCATGTGCACCCTGATCTGATGGGTGCGACCGGTCTCGATGGTGCATTTGAGAAGAGAGATAGGTGTAGGGGAAGGTGTAGGTGTAGAGGGAAGGGGTAGAGTGGAGGGGTCGAGAAGCTGGTAGTCAGTAATAGCCAGCTTGCCGTTTTTCTCCACGATCGCCATCCGCTTGCGGTCCACGGGATGGCGTCCAATCAGATTCTCGATTCGTCCCGCCTGAAGGCGCGGCCGCCCGTGCACGATCGCAAGGTAAGTTTTCTCAATGTTCTTATGGGACGAGAACGCGCGCACGAGTCCTTCCATCGCCTCCTCGGATTTGGCGACGACGATGAGTCCAGAAGTATCTTGATCGAGTCGGTGGACGATGCCTGGGCGCGCCACGCCGCCGATGCCCTTGAGATCTGGACAGTGATGGAGAAGCGCGTTGACGAGAGTGCCGGTGAAGTGTCCCGGCGCAGGATGGACGACGAGGCCGGCGGGCTTGTTGACGACCACGAGATCCTCGTCCTCAAAGACGATGTCGAGCGGAATGTCCTCCGGCTCGGGGATCGCGGGAACCGGTGGCGGAACATTGACCGTTATCTCGTCCGTCTCCGCAACCTTCTGTCCCGCCTTGACCGCGGCAACACCGTTCACTAAAACGAATCCCGACTTCACGAGCCCCTCGATTCGGGAGCGCGAGAAATCGGGATAGTCGCTTAGGATGCGCCTATCGAGACGTTCCAAGCTCAACCTTCGGCGTCGAGCGCCGCATCGACCTCGTCAGTCGTCTCCATGTTGGTGTAGACGTCCTGCGTATCCTCGAGGTCTTCAAGCATCTCGACGAACTTGTTGATGGCCTTCGCCGTAGCGACGTCGGAGACGGGATTCGTCATGTTCGGAACGAGCCCGATGTTCGAATTCTCCTCGTCGATCGCAATACCGGCCGCCTTGATGGCTTCGGAAACCGCAACGAAATCGTTCGGCTGGCACTTGA
>DCIL01000092.1:1348-1478 GCA_002315875.1 Verrucomicrobia bacterium UBA1727
CGTTCTTCTTGAAGACGTTCGAAACCTCGGCCGCGGCGCGGTTCTTGTTATCCGTAAGAACGCGCACGACGATCGCAGTGCCGCCCTTGATGCCCTCGTACTGGGCATCGACCATTTCGGCGGACTCGAG
>DCIL01000092.1:1545-2186 GCA_002315875.1 Verrucomicrobia bacterium UBA1727
TCTGCGCCGCCTTCGCCTTCGCGATCAGCGTGCGGAGCGTCGGATTGTTATCCGGATCGCCGCCCTTCGCCTTCACGACGATGGTGATTTCCTTACCGAGCTTGGAGAAGATCTTACCCTTCTTCGCATCGGCCGCGCCTTTCGCGCGCTTGATTGTCGCCCAGTGGCTATGACCTGACATGATTTGATTCCTTTAAGAGAGTTGAGAGGGTTGAGAGGGTTGAGGAAGTTGAGAGGTTAATAGAGTTCTCAGGCCTTGTGACGGAACGTGATGCGGCCCTTACCGAGATCATAAGGCGAGATCTCGACCGTGACCTTGTCGCCAATTGCGATCTTGATGAAGAACTTCCTCATCTTGCCCGAAATGTGCGCGAGCACCTCGTGGCCGTTCTCGAGCTGGACCTTGTACATAGTGGCGGGAAGGACTTTCGTCACCGTTCCCGTCACCTCGATTGCCTGATCTTCTTCTTTTGCCATCTGACGAATACCCGTTACTTCGTGGACGTGCGGTCGTTGTACTCGCCCGTCTCGGTGTTGATGCGGATCACGTCGCCCTCGTTGATGAAGAGCGGCACCGGGCAGGTGTAACCGCCCTCGACCGTCGCCGGCTTGGTGACCTTGCCGGAAGCGGTGTTGCCCTT
>DCIL01000092.1:2223-2688 GCA_002315875.1 Verrucomicrobia bacterium UBA1727
ACCTTGCGCTCGACGAGCTGCGGGAGATCAACGCCGATGACCTTCTCGTTGAAGAACAGCGCCTTGACTTCCATCTGATCCATGAGGAAGTACTTCTTGTCACCCATGACCTCGTAGGAAACGCGAATCTCCTCGAAGTTGTCATCGGTGAACACGAACGCCTGGCCGTCATCATACGAATAGATGACGGACTGCTGAATCAGCTCCGGCTTCTCGAACTTATCGCCCGACCGGTAGCTCTTGGTCATTCCGCCGCCCGTCATCATGTTACGGAGCTTGCAGTTGTAGATTGCCTGGCCCTTGCCGGGCTTGGAGAAATCAAACTCCGTGATTTCCCAGGGTTCGCCGTCGATAAGCAGCTTGACACCCTTGTGGAGTTCGCCTGCTCCGATTACATCAGCCATGTGTTCCTCCGTTCAGCCGAAATTATTTCGTTTTATGACGCTGCGCCTTCATGCGCTTGTC
>DCIL01000092.1:2713-3129 GCA_002315875.1 Verrucomicrobia bacterium UBA1727
GCTTCGACATTTTTTTCCGGCGTTTTTTCTTGATGGAACCCATTTTGATTTTCCTTTCTGATGGTTAACAGTTTAGAAGATTATCTTGTTGAGAGGCAACTCGATGATGCCCGTCGCGCCCGCGAGCGTAAGCGCGGGAATGAGATCGCGCACCTTCTTCTCCTCGACGACCGACTCGACGGCATACCATTCGGCGTCGTTGAGCTTGTTGACGGTCGGAGCGTGGAGAGCAGGCAGAATCTTAACGATCTTCTCGAGACCCGAAGCCGGCGCGTTGCACTTGAGAAGCACGCGCCGCTGCGCCTCGAGCGCACCGACGAGCAACATCTTGAGCTGCTCGAGCTTCGCACGCTTCGCGGCGTTCTTCCAGCTCGCCTTGTTCGCGATGAAACGGGTGGTCGAGGTGAGGATCGTGT
>DCIL01000092.1:3165-4017 GCA_002315875.1 Verrucomicrobia bacterium UBA1727
TCGCGCGAAGCGAGCTGCCGGTCTCAGTCAGATCGACGATCGCATCGACCAGCTCAGGCGCCTTGACTTCGGTCGCACCCCAGCTGAACTCGACATCGGCCTTGACCTTGTTCTTCTTCAGGTAGTTCTTGACGATGCCGATCGCCTCGGTGGAAATGCGCTTGCCCTGGAGATCCTTAACCGTCTTGATCTTCGAGTCATTCGGCACGGCAAGCACCCAGCGGACCGGATTGCTCGTCGCCTTCGAATAGTTGAGCTCGCAGATCTCCTGCACCTTGCCGACATTGCCGTTCTCGTAGATCCAATCGTAGCCGCAGATGCCCGCATCCAACAGGCCGAGCTCGACATAGCGGCTCATCTCCTGAGGCCTAAGCAGACGGCACTTGATCTCTTCGTCATCGATTGACGGAACATAGGACCTGCTCGAACAGGAAACGTTGAAACCCGCACGCTTGAAAAGCGCGAAGGTCGACTCCTGAAGGCTGCCCTTCGGTAATCCTAAAACTATTGCCATTGATTCAGCTTTTTTGCAAATAATGGGCGAAGTATATCATAAACGGCTCGGACGGTCAACCGCGCGCCGAGAGCACATCCTGCTCGTACTTGGTTACCGCCTTGAGCCAGGACTCGTCCGCCGCCACTCCCTGACGCCTGCAGTACTCGGTCCAGACGGCCTCGAACGGATAGCTCTTGTATTCCTCCTGGCAGACGAGCTGCGCGGTGAATTCACCCGCATCCTGCATCGCCTTCAGGGTCTTCCACGGCGTGAGCATCGCCTTCAGGAGCTCCTTCTGCATGTTGCGCATTCCGAGCACCCAGGCCGCAATGCGGTTGATGGACGCATCGAAGTAG
>DCIL01000092.1:4045-4212 GCA_002315875.1 Verrucomicrobia bacterium UBA1727
TCGAGCGCGATGATGAAGTTCTCGGGACCCATCTTCACGATTTCCTGCGCGGCGGCGCGGAGGTCGTCGTTCTGACGGATGACGTGATCGGAGTCCCAACGGACGGGACGCGAGATGTGGAAGGCGACCTTGCCGAAGCTCATGAGGAACGAGCTGATCTTGTCCGC
>DCIL01000092.1:4245-5588 GCA_002315875.1 Verrucomicrobia bacterium UBA1727
TCTCCGAGATGTGGAAGTGACCCATATCAAGAAGCGCGAGGATGCCCTTCTTCATCGCGTAACCCATGACGAACTCGTGGCTCGCGACGGTATAGCTCTCAAGGCCGATGCCGAAGAGCTTCGATTCGAGCGTCGGAATCGCCAGCTTCTTGTCATACTTGTACTTGAAGACCTTGTCGAGCGAATCGGCCATGCGCTGACGCGGACCGAGACGATCCGACGGCTCGTCCTTGAGTCCGTCAGGCATCCAAAGGTTGAGCGCACACGGACTCTTGAGTTCCTTACCGAAGTACTCGGCGACCTTGATGGACTGAATGGTGTGGCGAATCCAGAATTCGCGCACCTTCTTGTCCGGATGCGCGAGCGTCATGCCGTCCGCCGCCATCGGATGCGAGAAGCACGAGCTGTTGAAGTCAAGCTTGATGCCGATCTTCTTCGCCCAATCGACCCACGGCTTGAAATCGGCGGGAGCGATCGCGTCACGCTCGATCTTCTTGCCCGGCGCCGGAACCGAATAGATCGCGTGCACGTTGACGCGCTTCGTACCGGGAATGAGATCGATCGCAAACTTGAGATCGTCCGTCAGCTCCTTGAAATTGCGCGCCTTGCCCGGATAGTTGCCGGTCGTCTGGATTCCGCCGGACGCAGCCTCGCCGCGCTCGAATCCGTTGACGTCATCTCCCTGCCAGCAATGCATCGAGACGGGGATCTTGGCAAGCGCGGCGATCACCTTGTCGGTGTCGATGCCGATCTTCGCGTATTTCTTCTTGGCTTCCGAGTAGCTCATGTGCTTGGTTCCTTGATTTGAGGTGAATGTTTACGACTTACATGTTTCCGATGACGGCCTTGATGCGGCGCACGCCGGCGGACGACGACTCTTCCTTATTGATCTTGAAGGATCCGAGTTCCGACGTATTCGCGACATGCGGGCCGCAGCAGATTTCCTTCGAGACATCGCCGATCGAATAGAGCGAGACCTGATCGCCGTACTTGGCACCGAAGAGCGCCATCGCACCTTCCGCCTTCGCCTCCTCGACCGTGGTCATCTTCTTCGTGACTTCGATGCCTTGGGCAATCCACTCGTTGACGAGCTTCTCGATCGCCGCCTTCTGCTCCTCCGTCAGCTTCTCCGGCCAGGTGAAGTCGAACCTGAGACGCTCAGCCGTGATGTTCGAGCCCTTCTGATTGGCAGTCGGACCGAGCACCTGATGAAGCGCCGCGTGCAGAAGATGCGTCGCCGTGTGCATGCGGGTGACGACTTCCGAGTTATCCTGAAGTCCCGCCTTGAAGCTGCCTGCGGAAGTCGTGCGCGAAAGCTCCTGATGCTTGCGGTTCGCCTCGTC
>DCIL01000092.1:5746-6245 GCA_002315875.1 Verrucomicrobia bacterium UBA1727
CGCGCCTCGCCCTTGTCGAGCGTGCGGTTGAAGCGCGCCTCCTCGGCCTCGAGATCCGTCTTGCAGGTAGCGAGATTGATCTTGAGCTCGGGATAGACGTGATTGTACTTATCGCAAATGACCTCCGCGAGCTTCACCGTGAAGCCGGGCGCAATGCCAAGCATGCGGCTATAGCGAATCGCGCGGCGGATGAGACGACGGAGAACGTAGTTCGCGCCGACATTGCCGGGCTTCACGCCGCCCTTGGGATCGCAGAGAATGAACGTCGCGGTGCGCATGTGATCGGCAATCACGCGGCGCGCCTTGAGAATCTCATCGTCGGAAAGACTCTGACCTTCGACCTCTGGCCTCTGACCTCTGAGCGCATCAATCGCACCCATGATCGGCGCGAAGATCTCGGTATCGTAAACGGTCTTCGCCCCGGTCATCATGCAGACCGTGCGTTCGACGCCCATGCCGGTATCGACGTTGTGACGGCCGAGCGGGACGAACTTGCCCT
>DCIL01000010.1:0-5004 GCA_002315875.1 Verrucomicrobia bacterium UBA1727
AAGTGGCAAACTCGGGTTATAGCATTTTCGGGCTGAAGGCACAAACTAACTTCACGGATTTGATATGGTTGATGTGCCGCGGAGGAAAGGCGTCTTCCGGCCGTGCCAGATGAAGGTGCCGTCGACCGGACTACGGATGATGCCCTGCACGGCGCCGTTTTGTCCAAACTGGAGATCGACCTCGATGAGCTCGCCGGACGGATGCGGCATGGACGCCTTAAGCGATTTCAGCGGTCCGGGGTTCGGCGCGATCCGCACGCGGGAAAAACCCCGTCCATCGGGACGTATCCCCGCAATTGAAGCGCGCAGATGGTAGATCGGATGCGAGCCCCACGCATGGCAATCGCTGCGCACCTGCTCGAGATCCGGATCCTCGACCGTTGTGCAGAGTCCGCAATCCAAATACTTACGCCAAAGCGACAGGCGTTCGAGAATCAAATCGCCGCGGCCGAATCTGGCAAAGGTCTCGAAAAGATAGTGCAGCGAATACACCGTGACACGTGCAAGCTCGGTGCCGTCCGTCAGGTGCGCGAACGCTGTCGCGGCCGCATCGGGACCGAGCACGTCGCCCAAAATCGCAAAGCACTGCGTATGCTCCGAGTAGATCGTGTGCCGCACATCGTCCGCCATCAGTCCTCGTTCGGCATCCCAGAAGCGTCGCACGACCGTCTCACCCAGTTTCTTCGCTCGGCCACGCCAATAGTCCGCCAGTTCCGGTTCACCAACGGCATCGGCCAACTCGGCAACGGAACGCATGGCATGGACGTAATAGAGGTTCACGAGCGCACCAGGACCGTCTCCCCGTCCGACCGGCATCGGATCCCTCCCCCATTCCCGCACCCAGTCAATGAACGGCGAGCCGAGCGTATCCTCCAAAAGTCCCTCGGCGTTCTCCTGCCTTTTCATCGCCAGTAACGTGTTCATCGCGCCGGGGAAACGGGCCTTCAGCCATTCGTCGTTGCGGTGCCAGCGAACGTAATCGCCGTACATCATCAGGTAGTTGAGCGACATCACCTGCGACTCCTGGAAGTTACGCGTCGGCCAGTTGTTAGGCACCAGACCGTCGTCACGACGTCCGAGGTCGTAGATTTCCATCGCTCGGCGGATCATGCGATCGTCGGCCGACAACGCCGTAAGCGTCAGCAGCTGCACACGCGTATCGGCCGGATACATCTGCTACTCGTAGAACGGACAGTCCATCAGCATCTCATGATTACAACACTGCATCGCCCGCAGACAGATTCGTTGGATCGCCTCGAACGACGCATCTGGAGAGGCAACGAAGGCCGACTGCAACTCGCACGGATAGCGCGACTCAAGAATATCCAGCGATTCGATCGTCAGCGGCTCGTCTCCCGTCTCGATCTCCAGGACGATCCAACGTCCGCACCGCCACCACGGCGTTGTAAAACGCGCGGACGAGCGTCCGTCGGATATGAACGTGTCGTACATGTCGTAGTGAGGGTTGATCGTTTTCCCGACACACGTGTCACGACGACCCTTCTTGCCTTCCGCATCAACCAGCGCCTCGGCCGCATGCAGGACAATTCTTGACCCCTTGCCGCCAGACACCCGGATTTCAGGATAGTAGCAGAAATAGTTCTGAAGGTCCCAGCAGGCGGTGAGCTTAGTGCCGGCCGCAACCGTCACCGACTTGCCCTCCATAAGCGGCGAGAGCAGGTCGATTGGTCCCGACTTGAACGCGCCCGGCGTCTGCCGTCGCTCGATCTGGTCGGGAATCTCGCTCGGATAGAGCATCCATCCTGGACGTCGCAGCCCCCAGTCGAAACGCTGCGGTGTGATTTTTATCGGCTGTGCGACGAGAGCGGCGACCTTCCATTCCGCAGGACGCTCGTCCTCAAAGCCGACACCGACCGACGTCGCGCGGCCGCCCATCGCCCCGTGACCAACAAACTTAGAACCGACGCTCGTGCCGGAGAGTCGTCCGACCTGCCAGGCCGCCTTACCGGTAGTTAGCTTTGCGTCATAACCATCTGACGCCTTTAGGACAAACCCGCCGCGATACGACATCTGGGTGATAGGCGCGGACGTGCCAAGGCGCAACACGACCGCCTCGAACGCGTGTCGCCCGGAGGCAACCTCAACCTTGTACGTCTGGTACTGCCAGTTCTCCGTCCACCCACGGTTCGGTCCGCGCGTGACGAAACGTCCATCGAGGAACAGGACAAAACGCTCATCCGCCGACACGTCGATCTCGAACGGTGTGCCGTCCGAATCAAACTCACGGCGAAAGCGCACGAACGCAGGCGAATCCGTCACGTCCGGATGCCAGATCCATGCCGCTTCGTCAACGGGCTGGCAGACGACCTGATTGAGTCGTCCCCGTTCGTAACGAGGTGTGCGGAAAATCCGCGTGACCGCTGCTACATCCGCAGCAGCCGCCTGCCATCCGCACAGCAGCGCTCCAACCAGCACCATAAAACAAGTCAGGCCTATTTTATGGTTAAAGAAATTCGACTTGCCAGGGACCTCGTTCGCGCCAGCAGCGGCGCACGGCTTCAACTGTAGGTTCGACATAAATCGGCGTGGACTGGTGACGGAACCAGGTATCCTGTCGCTTGGCAAGCTGACAGGTGCGGATGCGGATGCGCTCGCGGTCATCGCCTTCGCGATAACCGATCGCGAGCGCGGCGGTTTTCGACCAGACCGGATACTCCTCGTGCAGCCGCCGCTTCTCGTCCTCAAGCCCCATCATGAACATGTCATCGAGACGCGCGGCAATCCGTTCGCGCACGACTTCGCGTTCGATGCCGATCACCGGATACTCCGGCGGCGGCATCTCCCAACGGCGGTCGAGTCCGCGAAGCAGAGCGGAGAAGTAAAGCCCCGTACCGCCGACAATGACAATCGGCACATCTTCGGGAACTGTGCGCGCCCAATCTGCCGCGGCCCTGAGCCACTTGCCGCTCGAAAATTCCTCGGCAGGAGTTACGACGTCCACACCGCCCATGTGAAACTCGGCTCGCTCCTCGACGGACGGCTTGGCGGTGCCGATGTCCATGCCGCGGTAGACGAGCATCGAATCGGCGGAAAGAATCCACGCGCCCATTTCGCGCGCCAGCACCGCCGCAATCGCGCTCTTGCCGCTGGCGGTCGGTCCTGCAAGCAGATAGGCGGCGCGCGTCATCCTGTCAGCGCCTCCCCCGCGCGGGAGCGACACGATTACCAGGAAGAAAGCGTATGAAGCCCTTGATGCGAAGCTCCATAACAATGGAATTTACCTTCGCGGAAGGAAGATGGGTCTTGGCAATGAGCTGATCGATGGACACGCCCTCGTCCTCGACATGAAGCATGATCATCGATTCCTCGACGGAATAGGGCGGCAGTTCCGGATCTCGCGCGGGCGCCGCCTCCTTCTCTTCTTCCGCCGCACTCGCAAGCTGAGATTTAGGCAGAAGCTCGGACATCGCCTCCATCACATCGTCCGCATTCCGAACGAGAATCGCTCCGTCGCGAATAAGCTGCAGACAACCGGCGCTCATCCGATTGTCCACCCGCGCCGGCACCGCCATCACCGTGCGCCCGAGATCGGCCGCGATGCCGGTCGTGATGAGCGTACCTGACTTAAGCGGCGCCTCGACGGCGATGACTCCGCTCGCAAGGCCGGCGACCACATGATTGCGAATCGGAAAGGTCTCACGGTCGGCAGAGCGTCCAAACGGAAACTGACTCACCACCGCACCACCGCTCTTGACGATCCGCCGCGCGAGCTCACGATTCTCTTCGGGATAGAACTTGTCGAGTCCGGAGCCGATCACTCCGACCGTAATGCCTTTGGCCTCCAGCGCTCCGGTATGCGCGGCGGCGTCAATGCCGAGGGCGAGTCCGGAAACGATGCACCGGCCGGATTTCGCCAGGTCATAGGCAAGAGTATTGGCAACGCCGATGCCGTAGGTCGTGGCGCGGCGAGTGCCGATGATGCCGATGGCACTGCGATTCAGCGCCTTGGCATCACCGCGCACATACAAGGCGAGGGGACGTCCCGGAGCGCTCTTGAGTCGCGAGGGATAATCCTCATCGGCGGGAGTGATGATCTGGACATTGAATCTCTTTGCCGTCTCGTACTCGGCCTCCCAATCAACTTCTCCGCCGGCGCGCGCGACTTTCTTAGGATACTTCTCCCAGGCGGCAACGACCGAACCGGCCTCCGCGGCCAATGCTTCAACAGTTGCATAACCGACGTGATCGGTCAGGTTAAAGGCCACGTATGCTTGACTCTCGGTCATTGATTTTGATATACTACGCGCGTTTCGGCCCCATCGTCTATCGGTTAGGACACGAGCTTTTCATGCTTGGTAGAGGAGTTCGACTCTCCTTGGGGCTGCCAATTTCCCCCGCCTCAGCTTTTCAATGCCTGACTTACTGCGAGCATGCGCTCCGACAGGTCCTTGAAGCCAACATCGCTCGAGTAGACGTCCTTGTAGTACTGGTACGCCTTCTGCAGATCGCCTGATTCCTCGGCACAGAGTCCCAACTGATATACGACATTCTTCTTGAGATCGTCCATCGTCGGCAGCGCATCGCGCGCGGTCTCAAGCTGCATGACGCCCATGTCGGTCTGCCCCTGGCTTAGGAAGCACATCGCCAGATAGTAAAGCGCCCAAAGACGATCCTTCGGCGACTTCTGCGCAAGCTGGAGATGCGTGAGCGCATCATCGTAATAGCCGTAGGTGAAGTACTGCTTGCCGAGCTCGAATCTGAGATGCAGATCGTTCGGATAACGCTCGACGCGCTGGGCGAGGTCATCGAAGACGAACTGGTTCTTCTCCGCTTCCATCTGCTCGGCCTGCTCCTCGTCACCGGCCTGACGCAACGCTTCGATCTGCTGCTCGTAATACTGCACGGTTGTCTGGGACAGCATGCGGTCGAGTTCGGGATCCATCGTGCCAGAAGCGGAAATCGCCTCGTTGAGAGTCTCGATCGCCTCGTAGAAACGCTTGCTCTGGATATAGATACGCGCGAGCGCGCGACGGGCGTTCATGT
>DCIL01000010.1:5013-20532 GCA_002315875.1 Verrucomicrobia bacterium UBA1727
TTCTTCGGCTCCGCGGCGATCTGCTCGAGTTTCTCCTTGATCAGCAACTCGGCATCATCACCACCCACGACGGCCTTGTTGGCGGCATCAAGCTTGGCGGCCTGTTCCTTATTCGCGATGAGATTCTGGAAGCCGCCGCGCTTGCCGGCGGTCTGCTCCCAACCGGCGTTCATCGTCGCCCGCGCCTCGGTATTCTTCAGCAACTGCATGATCGTCTGATCGCCGGGACGAAGCTCGGACAGCTTGCGATACGCGTCGCGCGCCTTGTCCCAGTTCTTCGCCATCGTGTAGTAGGTGGCGACGCGCTCGAGGAGGGACGGATCCTTGTTCGAGCATTCGTAGGCGGCCTCGATCGAAATCGCCGCGTGATCGGTCTTTCCCGCCGCCTCGGCGGCCTTGACCGCACACTCGATGTTGTCCGGATCGAGCGGATTCTGACAAAGGAGCCGCTCGGCCTCCATCATCGCTTCGTCGTACTTCGTCTTCTTGACGAGACCGGCGACCTTCTGCCGCGCCATCATATAACCGAGCTTGGCGCCGAAACCGGCCTTGCCGTTCTTCTTGAAGTTGGCGATCTGCGCGGTTCTGAGCAGCTTGCGCGTCTCCAGAACGTCCGGCGCGGCTTGAATCGCCTCCATCAGCAAATCAACCGCAAGATCATACTTCGCCGACTCCAGCGCCTGACGTCCGCGGTTCGTAAAATTCTGTGCCTTCTGAGCTAAATCAACTGCCATAAACTTATTCCCCTCACTCAATGAGTTTCGGTATTATATCATAATTCCCATGTCAATGGAGTTAGGGTGCGATTTTTCCTTGTAACATCCATTCCCCTTTGCAGCCACCCGACTATGCAAAAATCGCACCCAGGGGTTAGGGATTAGGCAATAGGACGCTATTGTATGTCACAGGAGAAAATCACACCCTTGGCGACGTAGCCATTAGGATCGCCGCCGATGATCCGCTTCTCGACGACCTTACCGTCCTTCCAGGCGAGATCGACCGTGTAACCGCCGCGGGCACGAAGTCCCGTTACGCGCCCCTCGCGCGCCCAGGCCGACGGGAGCGCGGGCAGGAGACGCAAAAGCACCTTGCCATCAGGAGTGCGCTCGTGACTCTGCAAAAGCATCTCGGCATACGCGGCGCAGCAGCCGAAGTTGCCGTCGATCTGGAACGGCGGATGCGCATCGAAAAGATTGGGATACGTTCCGCCGCGATAGCGATCGCGGACACGGATTACGGTATGGGTCAACTCCAGCTGATTTTCCAGAACGCCGTATGCATGATCGCCGTCGAGAAAGCGCGCCCAAAGCGCAACGCGCCAGCCCATGCCCCAGCCAGTCGCGACATCGCCGCGACGGATGAGCGACTTCTTCGCCGCGGCGAAAAGCTCCGGAGTTTCCGCCGTGATCTGATTGGACGGATAGACGGCGTAGAGATGGGAGACGTGGCGATGATGGTCTTCGGGATCATCCAGATCTTCCGTCCACTCCTGGAGCTGTCCCCACTTGCCGATCCTCAGAGGTTCGAGCTTCGCTCGCTTCGCGATGATATCGGCGAGCAGCGCGGAGTCCGTCTTGTCGGCGCCGAGGATCTTCGCGGACTCGACCACCGCGGTAAAGAGGTCACGGACGATCTGCGCATCCGACGATGCTCCCGACACCCACTTGGTGCGACGTCCCTTCGGCGTGTTCTCCGGCGAATAGCTCGGCGTGATGGTGAGGTTACCGGTGGCAGGATCGGTCACAAGAACGTCACAGAGAAATTCCGCCGCGCCCTTCATCACCGGAAAGGCCCGTTTCAGAAATTCGCGATCATGCGTGAAGAGCCAATGTTCCCAGAGATGCGTGCAGAGCCACGCGCCACCGAGCGGCCAAACGCCGTGGGGACCGTGAACAGGAACCGTTATGCGCCAGCCGTCCATGTGATGGTGCGAGCACCATCCGCGCGCACCGTAGTAATCCTTCGCCGTTTTCGCACCGGAAACCGCGCATTCCTCGAGCGCCTTGAGAAGCGGCTCGGTAAGCTCACCGAGGTTGGTCGTCTCGGCCGGCCAGTAGTTCATCTCGAGATTGATATTGATCGTATAACTCGACTGCCACGGCGGAAAAAGCGACTCGTTCCAGATTCCCTGCAAAGTTGGAGGCTGCGTGCCGGGCTGGGACGAAGCGATGAGCAGATAACGACCGAACGCAAAGTAGAGCTCGGCGAGATGAGTATCCTTCGTCTCGCGGAACGTGCGGAGGCGCTCGGGTATGGTGCGTCCCGGATAGCGATCGGCTCCGAGATCGAGCCGACAACGATCGAACTGGGCGCGGTAGGCGCGCACGTGCCTGTCCCTCAACTCATCGGGCGTGAACTTGAGCGCCGCGTCCATCTGCGCTCGCGCCTTCGCCTTCTCATCGATCGATGAGCAGTCCGTCCAGTTTTTGTAACTGGTGGCGAGAGCCATCACGAGCGTCACCTCGTCGGCCTTTTCGATTATCATGAGCGAATTGTCCGTATGCAGCTTGCCGCCCTTTACGATCGGCTTGAGCAGATGGTGGAAGCGCACACCTCCCCACTTTCCGAATTGATCCATCGAACGGCAGGAGTAGGAGATTTCGTCTACCCCCATTCCGCCGCCGCAGCCGTCAACGTACGGCGACTCGAAGAACGCAGTGAGCGAAAGCGAACCCGGCTTCGACGAGCGGAGACGGACGACATAGACGTCGTCGGCCAGCGAAGTGAAGATCTCGCGGATGTAGGCGACATCTCCGATCTTGTACGTTGTCGTCTGCACGGCATCATTGAGCGAAAGCGTACGACGGTAGTCACTCGGCGTAGAGTGTCCGTCGAACTTGATCATCAGGTTGCCTGCCGGATTGTAGGCAAACGAGTTACCGTTCTTCGAGGTCTGAAGTTTCTGCGACTGGAACCATTTGAGCGCACCATCGGGATCACCAGCGAGAATGCGCTTTTGGATTTCCTTCAGACATTCCTTCATCCGCAGCTCGCCGGCGTAGTTGGGATGTCCCGCCCAGATGGTATCCTCATTGCACTGTATTTTTTCCATCGAAGGCGCGGAGAAAACCATCGCCCCGATGCGACCGTTGCCGAGCGGCAGCGCTTCGTTCCAGCTCACCGCCGGAGTGTCGTATTCCATCAGCAGTGCCGCGGCGGCAATAAGAAGCAAACTCATCTCTCTGTCCCCTTCTCAGATTTTGCGGGCCGCCTTGATCTTCGACCACGCATCGTTGATGCGTCCCATCCGCTCGGTCGCCTTGCCGACCATCGCTTCGGGAAGTCCCTGCGCCCTGAGGGCGTCCGGATGATTCCTCTTGGCGAGCTCGCGGTACTTGCGCTTGATCTCGTCGTCCGATTCGTTTGCGGACGCTCCGAGCAGCCGATAGGCCTCGGCGAGTTCGTCCACGGGAGCGGACTCTCCGCCGCGCCTTCCGAGACGTGCACTGAAGAAATAGCGAAACCATTCCTCGCGAATCGAGAGCGCCCGCGGAATGCACTGGAGAATCGTCAGCTCGTTCGCGGACACGGTTCCGTCCGCACAGGCGACATCCCACAGCAGTTCGTAGAACAGTTCGCGCACTTCCACCGATTCGACGACCGCGGCAAATTCGCGGGCATAATCGTAGATCGTATTGTTATCATCCTTCGCCTTGCGGAAAACCTGCACCGCGTATTCACGAGCGGCCGCCTTGAAGCCGAGACGGGCGAACGCCGCCTCAACCTGATCGATCTCGTCCCGCGTGATGTGTCCGTCCGCCTTGGCCATCTTCGAAAGCATTGCCGCGGCAGAAGCACAGAAGATCATCGTGCGGCGGCGGTCGGACAGAGAAGAGTAATTGCCGCCGCCGGCCATGCGTCCGAGTTTTCGCGCGACGCTATCGCCACCGCCGCTTATAAGCTTTTCCGCCTGATGTCCGAGTATGGCTCCGATGATCGAACCGACCGGTCCGCCGAACAGCGAACCGAGAACGCTTCCCGCAAGCATCCCCTTCCAGCTCATTTCCTCAAGAGAGAGATTTCCTCGAGTGTGAGATCGCGCCATTCTCCGGGTTGGAGATCGGACGGCAGACGAAACGCGCCGACCTGGACACGCTTGAGCGACAACACGACAAGATGGGCGAGCGAGCACATCTTGCGGATCTGCCGCTTGCGTCCTTCGGAAAGCGTGAACTCGAGCCAACGCACGTTCGGCTCGACGAAGGCATCGCGTCCCGGCGGATCGATCTCGCGCACTGGCACCGGACGAATCGTATACCCGTCATCAAGCGTAAGCGGCGAACGTAGCGTCGCGAGTTTTTCCTCGCTCCAACGTCCCGCCACCTTCACATGATAGAGCTTGCAGTGCTCGAAGCGCGGATGCGTCAGTTCGTTCACCAGGGCTCCGTCGTTGGACATGAGGAGGAGTCCTTCCGAATCCTTGTCGAGCCGTCCGATCGGAACGAGCCGCTCCGGCGTCTTCACCAACTCCGCAACCGTCGAACCACCGAACGGATCGCTCATCGTCGAGAGCACCCCGACCGGCTTGTAAAGGACGACGGTACGCTTCTGTTCGGCGGACGCGATGCGGCGTCCGTGAACGCGCACCACCGCTTCCGCACCGAAGCGCGCGCCGGGTTCACGAACGACGAGTCCGTCCACGGTGACCGCCCCGGACTCGATGATCTCTGCGCTGGCACGACGCGATGCCACGCCAGCGCGCGCGAGAATATTCTGAAGCCGCTCCTCCATCACTTCACTTCACGATACTTCGCGACGGCCTTCTTCCACGCCTCGGTGCCGCAGAAGCCACAGCTCTTGAATTCGGGACAGAATCCGCGGTACACGCATTCGGGCACACAGCATTCGGCGACCTCTGGCTCCTTCTCGGCGATTGCCGCGACAACCTGCTTCCAAGCGGCGGTTGTCTCGGGTGAGGCCTGATGGCAAAGGCGACGGCGCGAGATAAACATCACGGCCTGCGCATTCGCGAAGCACTCGTGCATCACGGGAGTATCCTGACGCGCGCCGGTGCGATCTATGCCAGTGCGGTCGGTGCGCTGAGTGGAGACGAAATGCTCGATGCCGTATTTATGGCGCACGATGTGCACGCTCACCCAATAGGGAAGGTCCGTCCACTTCCAGTTGAAGCAGAGCTTGCGAATCGGCGAATGCTCGGCAAGCAGAATGCGCTTCTTCCATTTCGAGGACGGCTCCTTCGTGCCCTCCTCCTGCCGAATCGTGGTGCGCGCCGCATCCGCGACCTCACGCCACGTGCCTTTCACCCTCAAGAACTTTATCTTCGATTCCATATTCTGCTTACCTCCAATTCATTCTCCTTCGCGTTAGTTGTAGTCTTAAGTCGTGGTTGTAAAGGTTAAGTTATAGGATTCCTCATCATTGTCGCCAACGCATAGAGCGGTACGTCAACAAGTCCATCTTCGTTTGACTTCGCATCGGCAAGTGACGTCCGTACGGCCAGCAGCGGACTGTATTTCGCACGATAGACGCCCAATGACTTCGCCTGAAGATTACGCTCTGCCTTCACCTCGATCGGAACAATTCCCCTTGCCGTCTCCGCAAGAAAGTCGATTTCGGCCGTCGAATCGCTCGGTGCCCAGGTAAACGGCTCGATTCCTGCTGTCGCACGCAATTCCTGCTGGACGAACTGTTCGGTCAGTGCGCCCTTGAATTCCGTAAAGGCGCGGTTGCCTTCCAGAATCACCGATGGCGCCAGATGCGACTGCGCCGCGAGAAGTCCGACGTCGACGCCGAAGAGCTTGAACATATGATTGCGATAAGACACGAGCGGCAATGCGGGTTTCGTCACGTTCCAGACACGATAGACTAGGCCCGCCGCCTCCAACCACTCAAACGGATCGTGCAGATCTCGCGCACGCGCCCGCTGTCCGTCCACCTCTACCTCCGCAGACACGAATCGCTTGTCTTCCTTCGCCAGCTGCCGTGGCAACGAATCCCAGACGGCGGCAATTCGAGGCACATCACGTTTCGGCGCGTGCTTGCCGAAGTCGCGGGCATAATCAGATAGGATATCCTTCTGCACGGACCGCGCCTCGTCCAGCGACTGCATCTTCACATATGCTTCGACAGCCGCCGGCATCCCACCAACCAGAAGATAGGTCTTAAGGAAATCACGCAACTTTTCGCTGAACGCCTTCATCAGCACAGCGTCACCTGACTCAACAATCTCCCAGAGCCGCTCTTCGCCCAGCGCCGTCAAGAACTCTCTGAAACTCATCGGATAGAGCGTCAGGAAATTCGTCTTGCCAACGGGATAGCCCGTTCCTTCCATTAGCGTAAGTCCAATGAGCGATCCAGCTGCGGCCATATGATATTCATTATGCTCCTCTTGCCAATACTTAAGTGCCGTGAGCGCCGAACCGCAAAGCTGGATCTCATCCATAATGACAAGCGTGTCGCCAGCCGTGATCGTCACCCCGGTGGCTACCTGAAGTCCCGTCAGAATCCGACGAAAATCAAACGCACCCTCAAATAGGCGTCCAATTTCCGGGTGACGCTCAAAATTGATATAAGCTGTTCTCGCATAATGTGTCCGCCCAAACTCCTTCAAGAGCCACGTCTTGCCGACCTGACGTGCGCCGCTCATCACGAGTGGCTTTCGTGTAGGACATTCGGCCCATTTTAGCAACTTATCAATGAAGTTCCGCGTCATGAACTTTGAAATGCTTTTTGGCTTTTCTCCGCACCACTTTTCGTATCATTTTGGCTTTTTAGATGACGAAGCTATTTGTTTGCTGAATAATACCATATCACACACTCATCATTCAACTGGACAAAATTCCTGGCGCCGTCATTTGCCGGTTCGACCGAGCCAGATGTAATCAATGCGCACGGTGCCGGTCACAGGCGTATTGTCGGCGGAGAACGAAAGCGCAAGCCGGCGGAGCTGGTAACGGAACGGTAGCGCGACCTCGTAGACACGGTCCTCCTCATCATTGGGAATGACATCGAATTCCACCTGCTGATGCTTAGGCCAGTAATCCTGCACTTCGTCCATCGATTGCCACGAAAGACGCATCCGCCGCGAGTTCGTGTGATTCTGCATGCGAATGCGCACGCACTTGACTGCCGTTGGTGAATAAAGGAGATCGTCCGGCGAGAGGATGCGGCCTTTCTTCGAAGCCTTGAGCGCGATAATGTAATGGTCACCTGCGACGTAATGGACGGCGCACGCGCTCGTATTCCACCACGAGACACGCCCCTTGAAATATTCCTTCTTGGTGCCGAGATCCCAATGCGTCCACCCCTCAGTATCGCGATTGCGCGAGAACGTCCACGCCTTCATCGTGTAACTCTTCTCCGGCAGGACATGCACCGCGGTCCGCGCCGAACGCCAGAGCTTTCCGTCATCCGCCTTGAGCGCCACCCGCCAGTCGCCTTCGCCTGGAAACTCCGCACGTGTCGACGCAGAATTGACAGAGGCATAGCGGACGAGTCCCGGCCCTTCACGCGTCTCCCACTCGAAGGCGAGAGGACGCGACGAGACGGCTTCGGCGGCGAGCACAACCGAACGGGACGAGGTCCAGATCTCCTCGCCCATGCGGATTGCAGGCGGATCCCCGAGCGGCATCGCGCGATTGAGTTCATCGGAACTCGCGAAAGCGCGGTTGTCCGCGAGCTTCCACGCCGATCGGGAAACCTCCGACTTGTTCGTATAGAATTCCACCCCAGGATTCAGCACGTAGCCGTTACGGTCAATGAGTCCGCACGAACAGTCGACCGCACGATCGTTAGCACCGAAGACGAAGACCTCGGAAGGTCCGAGCTTCATCGCGAAGTTGTTACGGTCGAAACGCGAATTGGTGATGCGAATGTTGCGAGCCTGTTCGGATTCGAGTCCGAGGACCTCGATTGCCGCGCCGGCATTGTTGCGGAACGTACAGCCGTCGACGAGAATGCCCTCACCGCCGGCCTCGAAGTCGATGCCACCTTCGTCATGCGAGCCGGTGTCCGGCAGATTCAGGAAATGACAGCCGCGGATGACGAGGCCGCGGTTCTTGACGAGCATGATGCCCATCGTGCCGGCGTTGGCAAAGAAGCCGGACGAGTCGAGGACCGAATCAACGAACCACGTCCGCCGCGTACTATGGAACATCGGATGCGGTGCTGTGTTGAGCGACGTGTTGTCGTGAGTGTAGAAACGACTTACGTAGATGTCATCACCCGAAAAAGCGAAGCCCCACGAATTCTGGTATGTCTCGCAATCGCGCACGACGAGGTGCCTGACGCCGGCGGACCCAATCGCGCCGTACCTTCCGATACCGCCGCCTTCGGGCGCTTCAAGATTGAACCATTCGGGGATGCCATGGGCGTTGGGACGATAAGTGCCTTCAATGTGGTGTGCGAGACAGCGCTCGACCAGGATGTGCCCTTCAAGTCCCTCGTCATTGCTCAACACGAGGCCGCGTCCTGCGTCCGCCACCGCGAGATCGCGCACGACAAGATACGAAGAGTTCGTGACGAAAAGACAACGTCGATCGAACATACGTCCGCGGCGGATCAGCGGACGCGCACCTTCACCATAAGCGCCAAGCTCACACCAGTTGGCGGAGGTGCCAATGCCGGAGATGACGAGTTCCTCGGTAAAGACGCTGCCGCGCTTGAGAAGCACCTGCTCGCCGGGACCGAGGGTGCGTCCCGTCACCCGACTGAAACTCTTCCAGGCCGTGGCGGGCGAGGTGCCGTCCGCCCCGTCGTTCCCCGCGGCACTGTCGATGTAGGTCGTGCGTGTCGGGACGATCGGCGGCGTCCATTTCGCCGCGGAGTAGTCCGGATCGATCGGCGGCATCACCACGAGATTCTTCCTGGCGGAAACAAGGACATTGGACTTTGATGAAACGGTCAGCTCGACATCGAACATATCGTTCGTGCCTGCATCAACGCGCCATTCTCGCGGCATCGTGCCATTCCATTCCGCAATCACGAAATCCGTCGGCTCGACCGTCACGCCAGAAGTGAGCGCACGCGCCCGCACGCGGCAATCGCTGATCGGAGCGCCGAGGTTGGCGAGATTTGCCGCGAGCGTGATCGGTGCGCCGCGCCGCGGCATGAGCTCTTTCGCACGCAGGTCGAAGATATGGACGATCGAGCCGGACATCGTGCCGATCTCAAGATTTGCGACCTTCACCTTGTCCGTCGCCGCCACAACTTCATTCGTTGTCGCGACTGCGTCCACGCGGCGGATCTGCACACCCTTCTCGCCGTCAACATCCAGTTTGAGGAGAGCTCCGTTCCAGTTGGCGCGGACCTTATAGGGCTTGCCGGGAACGATCTTGATCGGCACCAACGCCGCAGTACAGCCGCGCACGGACCAAGCGAAGGATCCGACACCTTCGCGGGGGCGGAAATCAAGCGCCCATTCGCCGGCCTTCTCCATGATCGGTACCGGCGCCATGCCTTCCGGCCGCGCGGAAAACTCAGCGGTTAGCGAAAGCTCGATGCCAGGATGCAACGCGGACTGAACCGCCACCCCGCAAACGCAAAGTAGTAATGCACTCATAAGCTTAACTGCCGAGAATCAGACCGCGCTGACGAGGGATACGCGCTGGGCGAGGGCGGCGAGGGCGGACATGTCACCGGGATGATTCTCGAAGACGATCGGCTCGTTGCCGTAGCGCGGCACAATGTGGAAGTGGACGTGCTTGACGGTCTGGCCTGCGGCCTCACCATTGTTCTGAAGAATATTGAAACCGTCGCAAGGCAACGCGGACTTCAAGTGCGCGGCAACTTTCTTCACGCGAGCGATAACCGCCGCAAGCGTCTCGTCGGACGTGTCAAGGAGTCCCTCCGTATGCGCCTTCGGAATGACGAGAGTGTGTCCCTTACTGAAAGGATTGATGTCGAGATAGGCGAGCACGAGCTCGTCTTCATAAACCTTGAACGCGGGAATCTCCCCAGCAGCGATTGCACAGAATACACAGTCGTTCTTCATCGTCTTTATCCTTTCAGTCAAGTTCGTCGAAGGCGAGCACCTCGAGTCCCAGCTCCTGCGCCTTAGCAAGAATCTGCTCGAGCCACTCGGTCTTCATGTTGATGAAATTCGCATTCGGCGAAATCGCATGCGAGGTGAACTCGATGACTTCACGATTCTTCGCCGCGCGCTCGAGACACTTGAGGACCTCATCAATCCGCGTGTGATATGCCTCGCCGATGATCGCGCCAGAAATGACCTTGTGCTTCGCAAGGTCATCCACCGGGAAAAACAGCGCATCATTCTCATGGAGCGGAATGCGTCCCGCCTGCTTTTCACCCTTCGGATCGAACGGCGCGGCACCCGGCACACCGGCGCGAAGACGCTTGAAATGCTTGAGCAGATACTTATCGGTCTCTTCATTGCGGCGGTTGTTCGGATACGCAAAGCATCCGACGGGAAGCTGCATGCACCACATCTGACGCATCGGACGCGCAAGCTCCTTTTCATAATGCGCCTTCTCACCGATCGTCTTGAGTGCGTCATCGACTTTCATGTGACTCTGTCCGTGAAGTCCGACGGAATGTCCCGCCTCGACGAGATGCTTTATCGATCTCCGCACACCATTGTCGAGGATCTCTCCCGATACGAAGAAGGTCGCGTGCGCATTGTACTTCTTGAAAAGCGGTATCGCGCGCTCCCACAAGGTGAAGTTGCGGTCGTCGAAGGCGAGCACGAGTACGCCGGGACGCTTCGCCGCGGGGCGGCAGTTCTCGACGGTCACCCCATTGTCAGATTTGTTGAAGATTCGCGCCCGCTCGCGCCCGAGTCCCTTCTTGCCGTGATGACGGACCTGAAGCGCAGCCAGCCGCCGATATTCACAATTCTTGAAATGAACCTTGCCGCTGACATTGATCGGATTGAGTCCCTCGAAATCGCAATCCTCAAACATCGCATTCTTAACCCCCGCGCCGGCCACCGGACGGTCACACTCGCGAATCATCAGCTTGCGAACGACCACGTTGGAAATTGTAACACCCTTTTCAGTACCGAAAGTCGGCAGGAATTCGAAGCCGTTCGCCGCCTCGTGAACGCGGCAGTTCTCAACCGTCACGTTTCTGATCGTTCCGTTACCGACACCGAGGCGAATGCCGACACAGCAACTCCTGATGTCGCAGTCGCGAACGACGATGTTCTCGCAGATGTTCGACTGACAATGGAGCTTGCACGAGGCACGAATCGGAATCGAATCGTCCCCAGTACGAATATCGCACTTTTCGATCAGCACGTCGCTCGTGCAGTCGATAGAGAAACCATCGGAATTGGCAACGGTGCGGTCGGCGTCAATCTTTACGCGACGCGCGGTGAAGCCCTTCGAACAGCGCACGTGACACGTCCAGCAGGTAGTGTTCGCGAGCGTCACGTCTTCCATCCGAATACCGCGACATTGCACGAACATGAGCATGAAACCGGGACGATACCATTCGCGATTGAGCGTGCGAAGCTTGAGTCCGTACTTGTACCACGGAAAACGACTGTCCTCATCGCAGTCTCCGAAGAAGGCGCTTGCGTTGCCATCAATGACGCCGCGCCCGGTGATCGCAATGTTCTCTGCCTGATAGGCGTAGATGAGATGGGCGCCGCTCCACTCCTCGGCGACACTGCTGGGATTGCCCGGAAAGGCGTCATCGGAATTGTAATCCTTGCGCTCAGCCGAACCCACGAGGCGCGCACCTTCTGCAAGATTCAACTCTACATTGCTTTTAAGAACGATCGTGCCTGTTTTGAAAACTCCCGATGGCACGAGGACTCGTCCACCCTTCGCCGTCGCCGCATCTACCGCCTTCTGAATGGCGATGCGGTTCGCAGCCGCAGTTTTTGCCGGATCGGCTCCGAAGTCGCGAATGTCGAAGTCCGCGGCAGAAACTACAAGACCGACCGCAGAAAGTACTGCGAGCAGAATGTTTTTCATTGTGGTATTATCACTCATAGCGAAGGCAGTCGATGGGATTCAGTCGCGAAGCGCGATAGGCGGGATAGAAACCGAAGAACATGCCGACGAAGGACGAGAAGAGGAAGCTGCCGACCGCGCTCGTCCATTCGATCACGATCGGCCAATGGTTGATTTCGCCGATTGTTCTCGCCGCGGCGATTCCGAGACCGACACCGATTGCGCCGCCGACGGTGGAGAGGACTATCGCCTCCAATATGAACTGGCAGAGAATGTTCGCCGGCGTCGCGCCGATCGCCATCCGAAGGCCGATCTCCTTGATGCGTTCGGTAACCGAAACGAGCATGATGTTCATGATGCCGATGCCACCGACCAAAAGCGAAATCGCCGCGACTGCGGTAAGGAGCACGGTCATGAGTCCCGTGACCGAGCCGATCGTATTCATTATCTCGGTAGTGTCGCGCGTCTCGAAGTCGTCATCCTGATAGTCGGCAAGCTGATGGCGTTGACGGAGGAGCGCGGTCACTTCTCGCTTCGCCTCCTCTATGTCGTCCATCGAATGCAGCGAGACGTTCATCATGTTGACTGCGCGGAACTTCGAGCGCTGAAGAATTCGCCCGACGGTCGTATACGGCGCCATCACGGTATCATCCTGATCCTGTCCCCATCCGTTCGCACCCTTCGATGCAAGCACGCCGACAACCTTGAACGGCATCGCACCGATGCGGACGGTACGGCCGACCGCCTCCTCATCCTCGTCAAACAGGTGTGAGCGGACGGTCGCGCCGATGACGCAGACACGCTGGGAAGAACGCTGCTCGTTCTCCTCGAAGAAGCGTCCCTCGCCGATTTCCCAATTCCTTATCTCCGGCATGTCTATGGACACGCCGCTAACGCGCGTATTCCAATTGCGGTTCTCGCGCACGAGCTGACTGTTGACGTTGACGGTCGGAGAAACCGCCGAAACGAGATGCGAAAGTTCGCGGGCGATCGCCTCTGCGTCCCCGGCGGTCATGGTCTGTCCCGAGCCCATGCCGGTGCGGACCTGTCCCTTGCGGTTGCGATCGGGAAATACCATCATGAGGTTATTGCCCATGGACGATATTTCCTTGACCATCATCGTCGAGGCGCCTTTGCCGATCGCGAGCACCGAGATCACCGCGGCGATGCCGACGATGATGCCGATGCAGGTCAGGAGCGAGCGCGTCTTGTTCCTGAGGATCGCGAGTATCGCCACCTTGAAGATCATCGCGACGTTCATTTCACATCTCCCTTGCGGCGGTGGCGTCCCGCGTAATCCTCGAGCGCGGCATCGAGATCACGCTCGGAGAAGTCCGGCCAGTTGGTCGCCGTGAAGTGATACTCGGCATAGGCCGATTCCCAGAGAAGGAAATTGCTCGTGCGCACTTCGCCGCTGGTGCGGATGACGAGATCGGGATCGGGTACGTCCGGAGCATAAAGGTATTCGCGGAAGGTCTCTTCGGTAACCTTCTCGCCCTTCTCGATCGCGCGGTTGACGGCATCGACGATTTCGGCGCGTCCCCCGTAGCTCACGCAGAGGATGAGTTCGCGCTCAAACTTCTCGGTTTTCTTCTCGAGCGCGGCAATCGCCTTGCGGAGCGGAAAACTCAAGTCGCCGCGGCGCCCGATCACGCGCAGGCGCACCTTGTTCTTCACGAAGGTCGCGGCCTCCTTCGAAAGCATCGATCCGAAGAGCTTCATGAGTCCCGAAACCTCGTCTTCGGGACGCTTCCAGTTCTCGGTGGAAAAGGCATACACGCTCACATAGCGGATGCCGCGGTCGCCGCACCAGCGGACGACTTCCATAAGCGTCTTCGCACCCGCCTTGTGTCCCTCACCGCGTTTCAGTCCGCGCGACTCGGCCCAGCGTCCATTTCCATCCATGATGATCGCAACGTGCCGCGGAATGTTGCTCAGATAGCGAACCGCGCTCTCGAAGAAGCGCTCGGGAGTGGACGCGCCGCTGGTGACACCTACGCGGTCGTAGTGTGAAAGTTTCTCCGCAAGGCGCATCACCTCGTTCATGTCCGAAGCGAGAAAGGTATCGCAGTTCGCGATTTCCGCCAGACGTTTGGTATTCGCGGAAGATCGGCTTCCCAACACGAGCAGCGCATCGCCGTCAAAAGACCGTACCGCGTCCTGCCGCTCCTTCGTCGCGCGGCAGACCGTCCCCTCGGCCACCACCTCGTATCGCTTCTTGAGCGCGGCGATTTTTTCCGCCACGAGATCGGCATTCATCGTCGTCTGTGAAACGACCCCGACCTTCTCGCCCTTCTCCGGATCACGGTGATCCTTGAGCTCACCAAGGATTCCTTTCACCTCATCGTGCTCGCGATCACCCAACACGATGACCTTGAGACCCTGCTCCTGGAAAGTACGCACGTCACGGTGGACCCGCTCGACGAAGGGACAGGTGGTGTCGACAATCTTGAGTTTCTTTTCTTCAGCGCGCTTGCGAATCTGCGGTGAAACTCCGTGTGCGGAGAAGACGACGGTCTCGCCATCCGGCACGGCCTCGATGTCGTCCACGAAACGAAAGCCGAGCGCCTTCAATTCATCGATCACGATCTCGTTATGCACGAGATGGTGAAGGCAGTAGACGTTGCGAAGCTTGAGCGCCTTGGCGATCGCGGCATTTACGCCGCTGCAAAGTCCGTGGGGATTTATAACTTCGATCTTCATCACCTGTGTTCGTCCCGTATGAGCTTGCCGTCCTTCATCAGCAGCTGCCGCTTCGCATACGCGGCAATGTCATCTTCGTGAGTGACCATGATGATGGTGATGCCTTCTTTGGAAAGCTCCGTAAATAGATTCATGATCTCGACCGAACTCTTCGTATCGAGATTGCCCGTCGGCTCGTCCGCGAACAACACCGGCGGATCGTTCATGAGCGCGCGCGCAATCGCAACGCGCTGCTGCTGTCCGCCGGACATCTGGGCGGGAGTGTGTCCGGTACGTCCGCCAAGGCCGACGCGGCGGAGAAGCTCCATCGCACGACGGCGACGCGCGGCATGGTTGAGCCGCCCGAGATAGAGGTCTGGCAGCTCCACCTGTTCGACGGCGCGCGTGCGCGGCAGCAGATTGAAACTCTGGAAGACGAAGCCGAGCTTGCTATTGCGTATGTGTGCAAGCTCGGTCGTGCTGCGCCGCGCGACTTCCATGCCGTCCAAGAGATACGAACCGGAAGTTGGCGTGTCGAGGCAGCCGAGAATGTTCAGCAAGGTGGACTTGCCCGAACCCGAAGCGCCCATGATGGCCACGAACTCGCCATTGTCGATCGTGAGACTGACTCCGTCCAGCGCATGCACCGCCTCGTCGCCGACCTGATATGTCTTCCTTAAGTCGGAAATCTCTATAAGACAACCCATAGGGCTGTATTATACCATAATGGTTAATATGTCGCAGTTATGGGCACCGCGCGGCAGGCGTGTCGCATTTGAAATCCAAGAACACTCCGGTTGCTCCCAATTAAGCGACACGCCTGGGGTCGACCGCCTCTTGTCGCTGAACAGTGGTCAGCCATTCACTCTTCAATTGAGGCGGTCGAGTTGTTCAATGTTGTTCAGTGTAGTTCAGGGTTGTTCATTGTCATGCTTGCGCGATCAGAAGAACAGGT
>DCIL01000098.1:0-25542 GCA_002315875.1 Verrucomicrobia bacterium UBA1727
TGAAAAATCGTGAAACTCCAGAATCTGACATGTTGAAGGGAGGGGCTCGATATGGTACAATTCAGACATGAGAATTTCAAGTGTTGTCCTTTTTGCTGTGTTCACGTTGGGCGCGGTCGGATGCCGTCAGATGGCGAAGCCGAGTTTTGACGATCCGTATGACCTTAATCGTTCCGATTGCAGGATCGGAGTGCTCGCTGATTGCGATAGCGAGTTTCTCTCGCGCAAGATCTACAACAAGGCCGAAATCGTGCCGTTCGAGCATCTGCGGCCCGCGGTCTGGCAGCTCATGTCCGAGAAGATCGACGGACTCGTTTTCGACGAGCACGTCCTTCGTCTGATTCAGTGGAAGTATCCCGAGCGCTTCCGCCTTCTGGAGCGTCCGATCGACACCGACCCTTCCGTCATCGCCGTCAATGCGTCGCGTCCCGAACTGCGCGACCGGCTCAACAGGTTCATCGCCGAGATCCGTGCGAACGGAGTCTACGACGACATGTTCCTGCGCTGGTGTCACGATCCTGAAAGACGTCCCGAAGACGTTCCCGATCTCACCAAGCTCGGATGCAACGATCAGAAGGCGCCGGTTCTGCGCATCGGGGTCGATCCCGTCCAGGAGCCGAATGCGTATTTCGACAAGCAGGGACGGCTTGTCGGCTATGACATCGAATTCGCCTACCGCTTTGCGCGTGCCGCCGGCTTTCAGGTGAGGTTCGTCGAGGATGAAGAGGAGGTGCTCCTCGGCAATCTTGAGTCCGGCGAGCTCGATCTCGTCATCGCCAATCTCGGCAAGGAACCTGAGCGCAAGAAGATTCTCTGGTCCGACGGATATCTCGATTCCGACGTTGTAATGATGGTAAAGGAGAAATGACGCTTATCGCCACCATTCTTGCCGCGACCGCGACGCTGCCCGTATTCAAGGGCTTCGAGGCGCCGCGCTACCAACAGCACGATGCGCTCATCCTCCGTTTCGTAAACGAATTCAATTCCAATCCCGCGCTGTGGGCGGGATGCTCCACGGGCCAGCGCGGCAGTGTGCGAAAACTCGATCCCGCGCTCGTCAAGGCGCATATGATTCAAGAGACCGGGGGCAGTGATCCGATCTCGCGCGCGTCATGGGCGATCGATCCCTTGCAGGTCAACGTGCCTGGTGACTGGAATCGCTACAAGGCGTATCTCGGGCTTACCAAGCCGCGGCATCGTAATGAAGGTAGTCGCGAGACGAACATCCGTGCCGGCATCAAGTATCTCGCCCGCAAGGGGTTCGGATGCTCGGGACAGCCCGCGTTGAATAGTCCCGAATCGAAGTTCGACGGATGGAATCCAGCGCTGCAGCGCTATAACGGACGCAAGGATTCCGCTACCGGCGGCAAGCCGTACTGCGAGGTCTATGCCGATAAGATCCACAAGCGCAAGGGTGAACCAGGAAAGCACGTCCCCATTCAAATCAAGAAATGAAAACTGCGTTCATCGGTCTTGTATTTTGTATTCTTTCGGGCGTTGTGGTAGGCGCCGAACGATGGGCAGTTGTCGATGAAGAAAAAGCGCCTGCGGTGCCGGATATGCTGCCGCTCTGTACGGACGCTCGGCGCGACGTTCGTTTCGAACTGAAGCTCGGCGTGAGGCCAACTGCCGCGAGTCCGGCGGCGGAACTTTTCCGGGACCTTAAGGCGATGACCGATTCTCCGGCTTTTGAATTCGTCTGGACTCATGCCTGGATGAATCCGTGGGCGGGTGATGGCGACAAGCGCTTCGTCACCAACGTGAACGGACGCATCGTGGCGAAGCCGCTTTCGGAGATTCGGCTTACCAATCGCATCTGCGAGGAGACCGGAGTCGCTCCGCGGCTTTACTATTCCGATCTCGCCGGCATTGTCGGCTCCTGGCATCGGGACGAATATTACGACATCAATCGCAAAGGGTTCGCCCAGGTCATCCGCAAGGCGTGGCGCGATTACCGCGGCGTTTGCGTCTTCAGCTGGCACATGGATCATCCCTGTACCACCAACGGTTTTTATCATGCGTCCTATCGTTACAAGTGTGCGGAACATCGCAATGTCATCAAGGCGATTCTGGATGACGAGCGGTGGGAATGCGGCTTAGGACAGATTAAGGGTCCTGCGCGCAAGGTCGCGTTCGCGTCTCCGCGTCATTGGTTTGTCGCCCAACTCGAGGAAGTAGCCAAATTCGTCAATTCGCTCAATGACGAGAACGGAAAGCCAATCCCGGTGATCATTCGCTATCCGCACGAGATGGACGGCGCTTGGTTCTGGTGGGGAGATACCTGGTGCACTCCAGCCGAGTTCATCGCGCTCTGCCGCTTCGAGGCGGACACTTTGCGCCGGCTTTGCGGACGCGACCGCATTCTCTTTGCCTACGATCCCGACAAGTGCTGGCAGGAGTTGGGCGCGCCTGATGATGGCAAGAAGAATTTTCTCACCTGGTATCCCGGTGACGAATATGCCGACATCGTCGGCTTCGATGATTATTCGATTGGTCTTGGTAACAATGACCGCGATGCGGACAACAAGGAGAAGGAGACGATCCGCAAACTGCGTATTGTGTCCGCCTTTGCCTCGGAACACGGCAAGATCGCCGCGCTTACCGAGACGGGCATCAACAAGCCGACGCGCAATGACTTCTACGAGCGGCTTTATCGCATTCTTACGGCGGACGGCGTGCGTGTTGCATTCGTCGACACCTGGGGCGGGGAATATACGATGCCCGTGAAGCGTCCCGTCATCGTCGAAAGCTTTAAGCGCTTTCTCAAGCATCCCGAGGTGCTGACGAAGCGATTCATCAAGTCGGAGAAATAATGGATATCGGAAATAAGATTGCGGTAGTGACCGGGGGTGGCAGCGGTTTCGGATACGGAATCGCCGCGGAACTCGTCCGTCGCGGCGCGAAGGTCTTCATCACGGGACGCAACGCCGAGAAGCTCGAGCGGTCCGCGAAGGAAATCGGCTGCGATTCAATAGTGGCCGACGTGACGGTGGCCGGAGATTGGGATCGCGTTTTCTCTGTGGCTGGTGCAGTGGACATCCTCGTCAACAATGCCGGGGCAGGCGTGAAGATCGCGCCGCTTGCGGAGCAGACGGATGACGAGATCGTTTCGTCCGTCACCACCAATCTCACGGGAGCGATCCTCGGCTGCAAGCGCGCGGCCGCGCTCATGAGCGCGAGAAAATCCGGCGCGATCGTCAATGTATCTTCGGTCTGTGCGCTTTACGCCTGGGCGGGATGGAGCGTCTATACCGCGGCGAAGGCGGGACTCTCCAAGTTCTCTCACGCGCTTCATTGCGAGATGCGTCCGTATGGAGTTCGGGTGTTCAACGTGACGCCTTCGTGGGGACGCACCGACTTCAACACGAGTTGCGGAATCATCGGTGCCAGCGAGGATGGTGCGCTTGCTGAGAAGTGCATCGCGCCCGCGGAAATCGGAAAGCTCGTCTGCGATCTTCTTGAAACTTCGGATCATCTTGCAGTCCCTGACATTACGCTGCAGCCGATGATTCAGGACATATCACCAATGTAAAAGGAACAAAATCATGATATCGATAATACTTGCAGTAGCGGGAATCTTTGTTGAGGCCGAGAGTTTCGACCGACTCGGAGGATGGGTGGTGGAGACACAGAGCGTCCGTCAAATGGGTTCGGCCTATCTGATGGCGCACGGCATGGGCGCGCCAGTGGCGGACGCCGAGACCGAAGTGAAGGTCGAGACGGCTGGCGACTACGAGGTCTGGGCGCGCACGCGCAACTGGGTCGAGGAGTGGGCGCCGGGGAAGTGTCCCGGACGCTTTGAGGTGCTCGTCAACGGCAAGAAGGTCGAGTCCTTTGCCGGGGCGAACGGCGTACTGGGCATCAACGGCGGCAAGTGGGCGTGGCAGCTTGCGGGCAAGGTGAAGCTCGAGAAGGGTGCGGCAAAGCTTGCGCTTCACGATCTCACCGGTTTCAACGGACGCTGCGATCAGATCGCGCTCGTGCCGCTCAAGGACGGCAAGTGGACGCTTCCGGAGCTTCCGGTCGTCTCGCCGGTCGAGGACGCGAAGGAGAATTACGAGTTCGTGGTGATCGGCGGCGGCATTGCCGGATCCTGCACGGCGATCGCGGCGTCCCGCAGCGGAGTCAAGACGCTTTGCCTTCAGGACCGCGACGTGCTCGGCGGCTGCAACTCGTCCGAAGTCCGCGTGGGCATGGGCGGTATGCTCGGCTTCGGACCGAATCCCGCGCTCGGCCGCGTCGTGGGCGAGATCCAGCCGATGATGAGCGATCACAAGCCGAACGATGCGATGTATTACGAGGACACGCGCAAGGAGATCGCCTTCAACCTGAAGATGAGCTATACGGGCGCGGGAGCGGTGCCGGGGGTCCGTCCGACCTTGCGTCTGCGTCAGCATGTCTACGCCGTCGAGATGCAGCCCGGCACCAATCTCATTGCCGCGGTGATCGCGCTCGACATGCGCACCGGCAAGCGCGTCCGCTATCGTGCGAAGTGGTTCTGCGATGCGACGGGCGATGCGGTGATCGCGCGTCAGGCGGGATGCGAGACGATGTACGGAGTCGAACCGCGTTCGCGCTTCCATGAGGCGTGCGCTCCCGAGAAGGCGGTTCGCCAGGTGATGGGTATGTCCGTGCAGTGGCTTTCGAAGGAGTGTGACCGGGATTCGCCTTTCCCGGACATCTCCGACTGGGCGCTCAAGATGGACGAAGTGAGCGGCGAGTATCGGCTCTACGGAACCTGGGATCAGGAGACGGGATTCTTCCGCGACATGGCGGACGACACCGAGGCCATCCGCGATTACGGACTGCTCGCGGTGTTCTCGAACTGGCATTGGATGAAGAACGTCGCGCCGCGGAAGGCGGAGTACGCGCGCCGTGCGTTTTCGTGGATCTCGCCCGTCGGCGGCAAGCGCGAGAGCTATCGCGTGGTCGGCGATTACGTCTTCAATCAGAACGATCTCCACAACCAGGTGATGCATCCTGACGCGACTGCCGCGGCCACCTGGAACATCGACTTCCATTTTCCCGATCCGCGCCTCGAAGGCAAGTTCAAGGAGCCGATCCGTTCCGCCGCGTATCACCGCGGCTTCGGCGGCAAGGCGATTCCCGTGCCTTATCGTTCGCTCTACGCCCGCGATTGCGGCAACCTCTTTCTTGCGGGACGTCACATCTCCGTTTCGCACGCGGCCTTCGCCTGCGTCCGCGTGATGCGTACGCTCGGTGCGCTCGGTGAGGCGGTGGGCCTGGCGACCGCGGTCTGCAAGAAGCACGACTGTCTGCCGCGAGACGTCTATCGCAGCTATCTCGAGGAATACCGCAAGTCGCTCAAGAAGGGCGTGCCGCCGCTCGGCCAGTTCCATTGCGGCGGCTTCGCGATCGGCGAGACGTATCACATGAGCACGCGCGGCTACTTCAGCATCTATCCGGCGGAAAAGGGCTCGCTCTCTCCCGAAGTGCAGAAGGAGATCAAGAGCATCGGCTTCGAACACATGTGCGAGCATCCCGACTTCCAGGACCGCCGGCGGGCGTTCGTGCTGGCGGACGAATCGCGCGGTTTCCTGCACTACTACGACTCGTTCTCTCCGAAGGCAGGATTCAAGGTGGCGGTGCGCAAGCCGGTGTGGGACCTCAAGCAGGTCGGTGCGAAGCGCTACCGCACCGTGTGCTACGGAGGATTCCAGATTACGGACTTCAACGAGCGTAAGGTTGTCGAGAACTTCACTCATCCTTCGCTTTCGGGTCCCGACTTCATCGTGACGGCGATCTGCGATTTGAAGGACGGCGGCTTCATCGCCTCGGTGAATCCGCAGAAGACGAAGGACAAGGTCGTGCTGTTGCGGCACTTCAATGCCGCGCGTGAACTCGTTGCGACCTATCGCGTGGAGGGTTGCTACTACGCGCGCTCGCTGCAGTGGGATCGGGACGGCGAGACGCTGCTCCTTTCGTGGGAGAAGGGTTTTTCGCGCGTACGCCTGCCCAAGTTAGGTGAGAAGGCAGAGATTCTCGCGAATTTCCTCCAGCCGGATGGACGCAACCTCTTTGATGTCGTGCCCGATCCGACGTCCGACGGCTATGTCGCGGGCTGTGGATACGGTGGGGGACTCGTGCGGTTTGCCGCGGACGGTTCAGTGAAGAGCCAGTGGTTCGTCCCGACCGACACCGGCAAGGAGAGCCGTTTCTATGCGCAGGTTCTTCCGCAACCTAACGGACATGTCTACATGGCGCATTGGACGGGACACGGCTTCGGTGACTCCTTCAAGGGCTGGCAGGCGGTGGAGTTTGACCAGAACGGAAAAGCCGTCTGGCATCTCGATTCTCCCGACCGCTACGGCTCCATCTCCGGCATTTTGATTGCAGAGTGAGTCGTGAGGTTTGATTATCATCACGTGGTTTGATATAATTCTTCACAAAATATGGGAGAATGATATATGGATAAGATGCTATCGCTGTTGAAGGCAGTGGCGATTCCCTTTGTGCTGTCCGCAATCGCCTTTGCCGTGATTATGATCTTCGGCGTGCCCGGGGTGGATCCGTCGCTTTGGGATGAACTTGCGGTCACGGCCCAGGTTAGACCTCCGCAGGCGATTTTCCCAGGCATGTGGCGCATCCTCGTGGGGTGGATGTTCAGTGCCTTTGGCATTGGCTCGGCGTTGTCGGTTCTGAAGGTTCTCGGTGCGGCGGTCGCGGCGCTTTGTGTTTTCTATGTCTACAGCATCATCTACGTGCTGTTGCCGTATTTGATCCGCACGGGTGTCAACTACAAGGTCTGGCGCAATTGGATTGTTCCCGGCTCTGCCGCGCTCGGTGCAGTCATCTTCATGCTCAGCGATCCGCTTTGGCGCGTCTCGAGCTTCTTCTCTCCCGACCAGTTCCGCCTCGTCCTTTTCCTCGGCATCGTCTATCTGATGATGCGTTGGCTTTCCCGCGGCAGCCGTTGGCGTCTCTTTCCGCTGTTTGGTCTCATGGGCGTTATGGCGGCCGAGACGCCGTTCGCGTTTATCCTTCCGCCGGTGTGCGTGCTGGCGTATTATCTTTGCTGGGGGATGATCCTCGATGACATTCGTCAGCGTCCCGAGAAGCTCGATTCGCCGGATAAGATGCCGAAGTGGCGCATGTTCTTCTGCTTCCTCGGTGGTCTCGCGCTTGCCATTTACCTCAACGTTCAGGAGTTCATTTCGCTCGGTGGTTTGGAGGCGAACGCGTGGTCGGCCTCCGACATCTATTTCCGTTATGGCGGCGGATACTGGCGAGTTCTCGCCGGGGCGTCGTCCATCATCGGCTGGGTGCTCGGCCTTGGTTTCGGACTCTTCCCGCTCGTCGCGGCGATTCGGATCTTCCCGCTGACCGTCCGCGACGATCGTCAGATGCCGTTCAATTTCGGAGTGATGATGTTCTTCGTCGGTTCGATGGCGGTTCTGCAGACGGGCATTTTTCCCGCGGCCAGGTTCTGGACGTTCACCAAGGACATCCTGCTCGTCCATTCCGGCTTCCTTCTGAACTTCTACGTCTTCTGTTCGGCGGTGACGGTTGCGATGTTTGCGGCCGCCTTTACGATGGAATGCCAGCGCAAGTATCTGGTGGACAAGACCCGCGCGCCAGGTCCGCTCCTCCGGTATCTCGTGCCGTTCATTTCAGTCCTGCTCGTTGCGGGGGTGGTGATTCACGTAGATCATAAGACTGAGGCGGAGGTGCAGCGCATCGTGGAGGACGCGGTGAATGAGATCGTGACCGAGTGCGGTGACGCCGAGTTCATCTTCACCGACGGACGGCTGGACAGCGCAATCGAATTGAAGGCGAAGGTCCGCGGACTTCCATTGAAGACGCTCAACATGATGTCCGGTCCCGATGAATACGATGTCTTCATCCGCTCCCGTCATTTCGTCAAGGACAGCGAGGACTTCAAGAGTGCCGAGACGGGAGTTCCCGCCTTGCTGCGCATCTGGGCGGGTGAGAAGCCGCATGGTATGGACAAGGCCGCGCTCCAGCTCGGCTTCGAATTCTGGCGTCGCGAGCAGAAGCCGCTTCCGACCTGTTCGGGTATGGTCGCCCGCGAGAAGGGGATGAGCGAGAAGGAGGCGAAGGAAGGCATCGAGCGCTCGAAGAAGCTTTCCAAGCGCATTCTCGACATCACGGAGAAGGCGGAGAGTGCGGACTGCACGCGCGATCTTTCGAGCGCGCTTTCCGCTGTCTCCTGGCGACTTGCGCGTTTCGCGCGTCTGCGTAACGATGAGGAACTTGCCAACACGCTCGACCTTTCCAACAGTGCGCTCAAGAAGATGCTCTCGATCATCGAATACGAGCGCCTCAGGACCTTCATGCAGCTCACGCCTCGCGAAGGACTGCAGCTCGCGCTCAAGCGGGCGGACTTCACCGAGGCGCGGCGCTATTCCGCCGCGGTGCTCCGCTATGACGAGGATGATCCGGAGGCGAACTTCGGCATGGGCATGAGTTCATTGCAGCTTAGACGCTATGAGGACGCCGAGCGCTATATGAAGCGCGTTTTGAAGCGTCGTCCCGACGAGCCCGCCGCCCTCAACAACCTTTCGATCATCGCGCGCAAGCTCAAGCACTATGACGAAGCGATCAGCTATGCGCAGAAGGCGATCAAGCTGCTGCCCGATTCCAAGGAAGTGCAGAAGACGCTTTCGGACGCGCTCAAGAAGGCACCTTGATGATGAAGAAGTGGATTGTTCGCGTATTGGCGTCGGCGGTTTTCGCGGCGCTCGTGGCGGTTTTCGTAGCGCCGGTTCCTGAAGTCGTCCGTTACCTCGGCTGGACGCCGTCCGTGCAGTTGGTGCCGGCCGTTCTCGCCGGTTCGGCCGTGGTGCTGGTAGTGCTCGCGGTAGCGACGATTCTCTTCGGTCGCGTCTACTGTGCCGTGATATGTCCGCTCGGCGTTCTTCAGGACCTCGTGCGCGTCCTCGCCTGGCCATTCAACCGTCTGCGCCGCGGCAAGCTTGTCGTTCATGGCAAGCCGAGATTTCTGCGCCTTCGCTACGTGATGCTCGCGATGTTCGTGCCTGCGCTCTTTTTCGGCTTCGGCTTCCTGATTGAGCCGTATGCGATCTTCGGACGCTTCCTCACCTTCGTGGTTCATAGCGACCTTGATATTCCGTTCGCGCTCAAGGTGTTTGCGTCCGCCTTCATCCTCGCCATCGTCATTGCCGCGGTCGTTGAGGCGCGCTGGTGGTGTAATACGGTCTGTCCCGTGGGCGCGTTCCTCGGCCTCATCCAGCGCTTCTCGCTCTTCCATCTTCGCATTGACAAGGCCAGGTGTACGGGCTGTGACCGGTGCGTGAAGGCCTGCGCGAAGGGCGTCATACCTTCGGGCAAGGACAAGGTACTGGATCTTACGCGCTGCATTTCCTGCTACGACTGCGCCGGCAGCTGCAAGTTCGATGCGCTTTCGTTCAATTTCAAATCCAAGAAAACATAATGAAACACAATCACTCTCACGTATTCACCTCGGAATCGGTTTCCGAGGGACATCCCGACAAGGTCGCTGACCGCATTTCCGACGCCATTCTCGACGCCTGCCTCAAGCTGGACAAGAACGCCCATGTCGCCTGCGAGACGATGTGCGGGCACAATGTCGTCGTCAACATGGGCGAGATCACTTGCCGCAATTTCAAGAAGATCGATACCGAGAAGATCGCCCGCCGCTGTGCGAAGGCCATCGGCTACGATCGCGCCGATGAGGGCTTTGACTGCGAGTCGTTCGAATATCTGACTCATCTTCACGGACAGTCCCCGGACATCGCCCGCGGCGTGAACCGTGCCTCGAAGGCGAAGCAGGGCGCTGGCGATCAGGGTATGATGTTCGGCTATGCGACGAACGAAACCGCGTCCTACATGCCCGCGGCGATCGTGTATTCGCACGGACTTCTCAAGATGTTCGCCGATCTTCGCAAGAGCGGAAAGTGTCCGTTCCTGCGTCCCGATTCCAAGAGCCAGCTCTCCGTCGTCTACGAGAATGGACGTCCCGTGTCCATCGAGACCGTGGTCATCTCGCACCAGACGACCGAGAAGGGGGCGACCAAGAAGAACTACGAGACGATCAAGAAACTTGCCGCGGACTATCTGAAGAAGACGGGACTGCTCACGCCGAAGACGCGCTTTTATATCAATCCGACCGGCAAGTTCGTGGTCGGCGGACCTTCGGGTGACTCGGGCCTCACCGGTCGCAAGATCATCGTCGATACCTACGGCGGCATGGCCGCTCATGGCGGTGGTGCTTTTTCGGGCAAGGATCCTTCGAAGGTCGACCGTTCGGCCGCGTATTACGCGCGTTATGCCGCGAAGAACATTGTTGCCGCGGGACTCGCCGAGCGCTGTCAGATTCAGGTCGCCTACGCGATCGGAGTCGACAAGCCGGTCTCGTTCTGCGTGAAGACGTTCGGAACTGCCGCGCCCGGTATCACCAATGCCGATCTCGAGGCGATGCTCAAGTCCGGCAAGGTCTTCGACTTCCGTCCCTACGCGCTCATCCGCGACTTGAAGCTCCTGACGCCGAAAGGGTGGAGTTATGAGGATACCGCGGCGTACGGACATTTCGGCCGCGACCTCTTCCCGTGGGAGAAGCTTGACCGCGTCGAGAAGCTGAAGAAGTACTTCAAGTGAAAATCGCGCGGAGACGCGGAGGTTGGAAATGAGTGAAGACATCAAGACGCTGCGGCAGGCGATAGATCGGGTCGACGAGCGTCTGGTTGAGGTGCTCAAAGAACGCTTCGCGCTGGTTGAGAAGATACAGCAAGCGAAGGCGGAGGCCAAGTTTCCGGCTCGGGATGAGGCCCGCGAACAGGAAATTCTTTCGCGAGTGCTCTCTCTTGCGCCCGATGCCGAGCGTGATACCGTGGCTGCGGTCTACGAACGGCTGTTCGGGTCCGCTTCAGGACTCATCGAGACCATAGCTCGCGGAGTCGCGATTCGCGACGGCAAGGTGCTCCTTTGCCGCGCGAAGGGCGGGGCGTCGACGTATCTGCCCGGGGGACACATCGAGTTCGGCGAGACCGGTGCGGTGGCGCTCGAGCGCGAGATCAGGGAGGAGCTCGGGGTAGAGGCCACGGTCGGCGAACTGATCGGGGTGATCGAGAACTCTTTTCTGCAGCACGGAAAGCGCCATTGCGAAATCAATCTCGTATATGAAATGAAACTCGAAACGAACGCGACCACGTCCCAGGAGGGATGGATCGAGTTCGAGTGGTGTCCGGTCGAAGCGGTTGAAAGTGCCAATCTGCTTCCCGATGCCGCCAGAAAGTTTGTAAGACCATGAATGGAATAGAACGACTTCACGAAATCATGACGCGGCTTCGGGATCCTGAGAAGGGATGTCCGTGGGATCGCGTGCAGACGCTTGAGACCTTGAAGCCCTGCGTGCTCGAGGAAACCTACGAACTACTGGCGGCGATGGATCGTCCCGAAGACAAGGCCAATCATATCGAGGAGCTGGGGGACGTCCTACTGCAGGTGATGTTCCAGTCCGTGATGGCGGAACAGACCGGAGAGTTCACCTTCGATGATGTCGCCAATGCGATTGCGGACAAGCTCGTGCACCGCCATCCGCATGTCTTCGGCGATGTGAAGGCGGACGATGCCGCGACCGTCCTGAAGAATTGGGAGCACATCAAGCAGATGGAGCACAAGAAGGAAGCGCGGCATTCCGCATTGGATGGCGTGCCTGCGACCCTGCCTGCGCTTTTGAAGGCGCGGCGGACGATGGAGAAGGCCAAGCGCATCGGCTACGAGGAAGATCTGCCGAAGGTCGAGATCAAGGGTGATCCCGGCGAGTTCCTGCTCGCCGTCGTAAAGTCGATCGCCGGGCTCGGCATCGACAGCGAGGCGGCGCTTGAGAAAGCCACCGCCGCCTATGCCGAGAGATTTCGCAAGTTTGAGAGCTGCAAGAAACAAGAAGTTAGTGAGTAAGGGTGTAGTCGTATGAAACTTTTGCCTGATCCGAAGGAATATCCGGAAAATCGTCTATTCTGTCTCGACATGCTGCGCGGGCTGGACATGTTCTACCTCGCCTCGCTTTCGGGCGTTGTGGTCGCGCTTTGCAAGGCGCTCAACTGTCCGGCGGCGGCAGATTTCCTCGGCAGCCATCCGTGGTATGGCTTTACGCTTTACGACATCATCATGCCGCTGTTTATCTTCATGAGCGGCGCGGCGATTCCGCTGGCGCTCGGACGGCGGCTGGATGGCGAGGGACGTCCCACGGCCGCGTTTCACAAGCATGTGTGGTCCAGATTCGCACTTCTCTGGATTCTCGGAATGGTTGCGCAAGGACGCCTCTGCACGCTCAACCTTCTTCAGATCTCGCCCTACAACAACACGCTGCAGACGATTGCCATCGGCTATATCGTCGCCGCCTACGTGCTGCTGCTGAAGAGCTGGCATCTCAAGATCGCAATCCCGGTCGTGCTGTCCGCGATCTACGGTCTCGTCATCCATTTTTGCGGCGACTATACCGGACCTGGCAACGCAACGATGCCGGTCGAGAAGGTCATCGTCTCCGCAATCGTGCCTGCGGGCTCGGAATGGATCAAGTACCTCAACGGCAAAGCGTGCTACACCTGGTTCTTGCCGTCGTTGATGTTCCCGGTGATTGCGCTTTGCGGTGCGTTCTCGACGATTCTCCTCTCGAACAGGCAGCTTACCGAGTGGAGACGCGCCATCTACGCGTTTGCGTTCGGCTTCGCATCGCTGGTCGCCGGACTGGTGCTGGAGGCGATGGGGGTCAAGTGCGTCAAGCACATCTTCACGGTCTCGTTCACGTTCCAGGCGATCGGCTATTCGGTGATTGCGCTTGCGGTGCTGTTCGTGCTCTGCGACATCTGGAAGCTTCGCCGCGGTACCGGCATCATCCTGCTTTACGGACAGTTCGCGCTCGCCGCGTATCTCTGCGAGGCGGTCTTCGCCGGAGCTTGCTATTCGGCAGGTGACCGCATCTTCGTCGGTTTCAAGCAGTTCGTGACGGCTCCGTTCGCTTCGGTGGTGAGCAGAATCGGTTTCATGATCGTCGTCACTTTCGCATTGATCGTCTGGCGCGGCTACAAGCAAGCTCGAAAGGTTAAATAATGAAACACCTCTCTACACCTACACCTTCATCTACACCTACACCTCTTCTCTTTTCTCTCACTCTTCTCCTCGCCTCGACCTCGTTTGCCGACAAGTTCGAGATTTGGCAGGATCATGCTGATGCGCTCTATCGTTCGGGAGAAGAGGCGGTGATGCGCGTCACCGTGCTCAAGGACGATGGCACGATCAAGCGCGAAGGCAAGGCCAGCTGGAAGCTCGACAATTTCGGCTCGAAGAAGATTTGCGAGGGCGAGCAGGATCTCGCGAAGGCGAATCCGTTCTTCGTCCGCGGCAAACTCGATCATCCGGACTTCCTGCGGCTCACCGTCCGCTCCGGCAAGAACAGTCGTGACTGGTCCGTCGGCTACGATGTCGGGGAGATTCGTCAGGCGAAGGGACGTCCCGAGGACTTTGACGCCTACTGGAAGGGTGAGAAGGCGCGGCTTGCGGCGATTCCGCTCGATCCGAAGTGCGAGAAGCTGGACTGGCTCTCGAATCCGAAGTGGGATACTTTCCGCATCAGTTTCGCGACGCTCAACGATCGTCGTGTCTACGGTTTCATGTCCGTACCGAAGAATCCGGCGCTCAAGCCGATGCGTTGCCGCATCCGCATCTGCGATGCCGGCGGCGGTGCGGTGCATCCGTGGGAGGCGAACGAGGGAGAAGTGACGGTCACGATGAACGTCCATTACTTCGAACCGCCGCGGGACGGCAAGGAGATGAAGAAGCGCATAGACGAGACCTGTGTGCAGCTTGCCGAGAAGTACAATCTCAAGAAGGGCACGTATTACGCTTCCGCCGGCATCGGTGTCTCGCGCGAGGAGTATTATTTCCACGATTCGATGCTCGGCATCGCCCGGGCCTTCGACTGGATCGCGGAGCGTCCCTTCGTGGACCCGAAGCGTCTCGTTTATTACGGATCGAGTCAGGGCGGCGGGTTCGGACTTGCCACCGTCTATCTAAATCCGCGTTTCAGCCGCGTCTGCTTCTGCGTGCCGGCGATGACGGGACACTACGGCACGCCCTATTTCTCGTCCTGTGGCTGGCCGAGCGTACTTGCCAATCAGAACGAACAGGGTCGCGCGAATGCCGAGAAGTTCGCTGCGTATTTCGATGGCGTCAACTTTGCCGCAGGCATTCACGTGCCGGTGCGTTTCATCGTCGGTTTTTCCGACACCTGTTGTCCCCCGCCGGACGTCTATTCGGCCTATAATGTCTGTCCCGCTCGGGACAAGGCGATCGTCAATGCGATCGGCGGCTCGCATTGCGATGCGCTTGGCTGGAGCAAGGCGCGGTGTCGCGACGTGCCCGCCTACGATGTCGACGGTTGGCTGCGTGCGCCCGATCCGAAGCGCACGCGCATCCAGCTCTGGTTCGATACCGAGGACTATACGAATCCGTCGGCCTGGGACAACATGCGTGAGATCGCGAAGATCATGACCGCTGCGGGAGTGAAGGGCAATTTCAATGTCGCTCCGTATCTTGCGAAGGTACTCGTCGACAATCGTCGTCAGGACGTCATCGATGCGCTCAAGAAGCATGTCATCGGCACCCAGACCCTGTATCATTCGTGGCATCCGAACGTGACCGAGATCGGTGATGGTGAGGATTATACTGCGGCCTACCTCCGCACGCTCAAGGACGAGGCCGAGGGCTGGGGAATGCTGCGCGCGGTGTTTGGGCTCAACCGCCTGCCGTTCTCGTGTTATCCCGGCTGCGGTTCGAGCTATGTCGCGCTTGACGTGCATTCCGATCTCGGGGCGACGTTCCATGGCGGACTCGGTGCCTTTGAAGGAAAGCTCAAGTCGGGCGACCGCATCTGGTATCAGAATCTGCGGCATATCGACTACAACTGCTTCTCGCTGCAGAATCTCGGACTCACCGGTGACTATTCCGAGGCGCAGCTCGCAGAGATGCTCAACAACGCGGCGAAGAAGGACGCGGTCGTCTTCTACATGCATCCGTGCATGGCGAGCTGCAAGCAGTTCTGGGATGGACAGAACATGAAGAACGGCAACTGGGCGGAGTTCGGACGCTGGATTCCAGCCGACCGTCTTCCTAAGGAGCAGACCGAGAATTTCTACAAGCGCTTTGCCGATTTCCTCAAGCGGGTGAAGGGCGATTCGCGCTTTGAGATTACGGACTGCGACAAGCTCGCGGCGGACTGCAAGCCGCGCCAGCCGATCACGATCAAGGAGATTCCGGCGATCCGCGCTTCGCTCCTGAAGCGGTTCGGACACATTGACGAGCCCGCTTCTTGGTCGGTGGCGGACGCTTTCCAGGCCGCGGTGCGGCTTCTTCGCGGCGAGAAGGAGTATCGTCCGGGAAAGGTCTACGGCTTTTTGAGCGCGCCGGTCGGCGTGAAGACGCCGGTCATTGTCAAGGCGTCCGATCTCAAGGCCGCCGCGGCGAAGATTTCGCTCAAGCGTCATCTCGCGTCGTCCTACGAGGTTGGTGGCGTGGCGATTGGTCCGGCCGATTTCCTCTTTGCCGCGCTCGAGGTGCTTGCGACGGGTGCTGAAGAGGTGAAGGTCGTCCCGCGTGAGCAGTTGGGCGACATTGCCGCGGAATGTGCTCCGCTCGCGACCTTCACCCATCGCGGTCGTTGGATCTTCGGTCCGTCGATGAAAGACGAGTATCTCGCCGACCGCCTGCGCTACCAGTTCTGGACCCTGCGCTACGAGTGATCAGTTGCGTCGTGTCCAGGACTGAACGCAAGTTCTGAAAGTTAGCGGAAGTTTATCCGATAACCTTCTGTCCGATCACACCGTTCTTCTTGAGCGGAGGAAGGTAAGTATGATACAATACGACAAAATCAAAAACTACCTATGAACATGAGAATTACAATTGCCGCGGTGGTGGGTGCTGTGCTCGCCGGTTGCATTTCTTTTAACGAGTCCGAGGACCTGGTGGCCGCGGCGATTTCGCCCGACGGGCGCAATTCGATCCGGCTGTATCTCAATCCGCTTTCCTATGAAGTGGCGCGCGATGGCGAGGTGGTCGTTGCGCGTTCCAAGATCGGCATGAAGTTTGACGGACGCTGCGTCTGCGAGGGCATCAAGGCGCCGACGGTCACGCTCAAGAACCTGAGCGGCACTGCGATTGCGCGTGTCTACAAGAAGGACAAGGTCGATCTCTCCGGAGCCGAGGCGCTGGCCGATTTCGGCGATTGGTCGCTGCGGCTTGCGGCGCGTAATGACGGCGTTGCGTATCGCTTCGAGCTCAACCGCAAGGGCGGCGCGGCAGTAAACGGTGAGAAGTTCGCGCTGACGGTGCCAGAGGCCGAGGCGAAGATGCTTGTCTATCGCACCCGCAAGCCCGGCTGCGAGGAGACCGTTCCGCGGCTGGAGACGGCCAGCGAGGTGGTGACGGACGAGAAGAGCTATATTTATCTGCCGCTAGTCTATACCGTCGGCGATGTCACTGTCGCCGTGAGCGATGCGGACGTCAAGGACTATCCTCGCGCCTACTTCAAGCGCGCGCAGGCCTGTGACGAGGTTACGTTCGATTCCTTCTTCGCCGCGTATCCCGAGAAGGCCGTTCATCTGGGGCCGCTACCCGGTCAGGCCGGTTGGGCCAAGCACGTCGAGCTGCCGAAGGGCGGACGTTTCGTCAATGTCGTCAAGGAATGCGATTATCTCGTCAAGGCGACTGAGCCGCGCACCTTCCCGTGGCGCACCTTCGCGCTTGCCGATTCGCCTTCGAAACTCGTCGAGAGCGATCTCATCTTCGCGCTGGCGCGTCCCGAGTCCGGCTACGATTTCAGCTGGGTCAAGCCCGGTAAGGTCGCGTGGGACTGGTGGAATGCGTTTGACAACATCGGCGATCCCAAGGGTTGCACTACCGCGACCTACAAGCGCTTCATCGATTTCGCCGCGGCCAATGGCGTCGAGTACGTGATCATGGACGAGGGCTGGAGCGAGACGCTCAATATCTGGAAGTTCCATCCGAATGTGGACGTTCCCTCTCTCGTCACTTACGCGAAGGCGAAGGGCGTTGGCATCATTCTCTGGATGGCCTGGGCGCAGATCTACGGCGAGGAGGCGAAGGTCGCCGAACACTTCTCGAAGATGGGGGTCAAGGGTTTCAAGGTGGACTTCATGGACCGCTCCGACGCGGCGATGGACAGGTTCCTCTGGACTTTCGCCGAGGAGTGCGCCAAGCGCAGGCTCGTTCTTGACTATCACGGCGTGGTGCGTCCCTCCGGAATGTCCCGCGCCTATCCGAATGTGCTCAATTACGAAGGCATCCACGGGCTTGAGCAGATGAAGTTCTTCCGTGGCCAGGACATGATGTTCAACGATGTCGCTTGTGTGTTCGGACGGCTCTCGGCAGGTCCGATGGACTACACGCCGGGCGCAATGGACAACTATCCCGTCGGCGGATATCCGCGCAGCAACAAGGGTTTCGACGCGGCGAGCGACATGAATACGAATCCAGGAAGCGAAGGTACGCGTTGCCACCAGATGGCGATGATGGTCGTCTACGAGGCGCCGCTCCAGATGCTTTCCGACTCGCCTACCAAGTACGAGAAGAATATGGAGTCGTTCTCGTTCATGGCCAAGGTGCCAGTCGTTTGGGGCGACACCGTCGCGCTCGGGGGATGTCCCGAAAGCTACATCGCGCTCGCGCGCCGCGGACGCGACGGCGCCTGGTATGCAGCTGCGCTCAACAACAAGGAGGCGCGCGAGATCGAGATCGAGACGGACTTCCTCGAGGACGGACAGTGGAAGGCGGAGGTCTTCCGTGACGCGCCGATGAGCGACACCAGGCCGCGGACCTACGTTCACGAGACGATTGCCATCAAGGCGGGCGAGCCGATGACTTTCAAGATGGCGAAGGGCGGCGGATTCATCGTCCGCTTCACGCGCTGATGATCTCGACCGTCTATATCGCGAAGAACGTCTACGGCGGCGATGGCCTTGGACGTCTTGGTGACGGGCGCGTCATTTTCGTGCCCGGCGCCTGGGCGGGCGAACAGGTGCGCGCCGAGATTATCGAAGAGCGCCGCGGCTTCGTGAAGGCGCGGCTGGTGGAAGTTGCCGAGCCGTGTGCCGATCGCATCGCGCCCGGTCCCTGCGTTCCCGGCATGGTCTACAATGCGCTTTCGTATGCGGCTGAGTGCCGCGCCAAGGAAGCGCAGCTCAATGAGTTCTTCGAGCGCGCTCGGATATCGGTTCCGAAGATCGAGTTCGGCGGCGATGCGGGACGCTCCCTCAACTACCGAAACAAGGTTGTCTACCATTTCGCGAAGCAGCGCGGCGAATGGGTGATCGGCTATCGCACCGAGCCGAGCCATGAGATCGTGGACGTCACGAGCGATCCGCTGGCGTGTCCCGAAATCAATGCCAAGCTTCCGGAGATTCGGCGGACCGTGATGACGCTCCTTACGACCGGACCCGAAATCGTGCGTCGCGACACGGCGAAGAAGGAGAATCTCACCATTCGCTGGACGGCCAAGACCGGCGTCAGGTGGTGGCTTGGCGACGCGCCCAAGGATCTCGTACTAAAGGAGACGACGGCGGGTAAGGATTTCGAGGTGCCGGCGGGCGGATTTTATCAGGTGAATCCCGGAGTCGGCGATCTTCTCGTTAGCGCGGTCGTGAAAGAAGTCGGGGATGCTCCAAAACTCCTCGATCTTTATTGCGGAGTTGGCGTCTTCGGACTTGCCGCGCTGCGTCCCGGACAGCAGCTCACCGGCATCGAATCTGGACGCGCCGCAATCGATTTCGCAAAACGCAATGCGGTCGCGATTCTCGGAAAGGATGCCGAACGGACGCGCTTTTTCGCCGAGGAAGTCGGGCGCAATCTCAGACGCATTCATATCGGCGGCAATACGACGGTCATCATCGATCCGCCGCGGGACGGTCTTGAGAAGGGGGTCGCGCGGTGGCTTGCCGATTCCCATGCGCCGCGTATCCTTTACGTGAGTTGCGATCCCGCAACGCTCATGCGCGATCTGAGGGAAATCACCCGCAGCTATGGCGTGTCGCGCGTCTGCTGGTTCAATATGTTCCCGCGCACCGCACGTTTCGAAACTCTGGTCGTTCTGGACCGCAAGGAGGTCTAATCTATGTTTGCATCCGCTTTGCTGCTGGCCGCGGTTACTGCCGCGGTCAGTGATGTTGAAATGAAGACGTATCCGTTTTCGGATCCGGATCTCACTCCCAATCTCGCGCATCAGGCGTATCCTTATTTTCGTTATGACGGATCCGCGGCGAAGGCGGAAATGCGCAAGTGGAAGGTGCTGACGCTTGATAACGGCAAGATCGAGGTTCGGATAACCCCGGAGATCGGCGGCAAGGTGTGGGGCGCGAAGGATAAACGGACTGGTGTCGATTTCGTCTATGATAATCATGTGGTGAAGTTCCGCGACATCGCCTCTCGCGGACCCTGGGTCTCGGGCGGCATCGAGTTCAACTTCGGCTCGCTCGGACACGCGAATACGTCCTCAACTCCGGTGGACTGGACCTATCGTCGGAACAGCGATGGTTCGGTAAGCTATTTTGTCGCGATGAACGATTATGTCACGCGCACCTGGTGGCAGGTTGAGGTGCGGCTCAATCCGGACGAGGAATGCTTCCATACCTACGCTACGATGTACAATTCGTCGATGCTTCCCGCGCCGCTCTATCATTGGATGAACGCCGCGTTCGGACTCCGCGGCGATGCGCGCTTCCTTTTCCCTGGAACGAGGTGGTCGGGACACGGCGGCGACGTGCATCCGTGGCCGGTCAATGAGGATGGCATCGATGTTTCGGTCTACACCAACAATTGTTTCTCGGGACCGAAGAGCTTCCATGTCCTGCCGGGTGCGGCCAACACTTATGGAGTGTGGTGGAACGAGAAGGGCGTGGGCGCCATCCACCGCGGCATCGGTTGGGAGAAGTTCGGACGCAAGGTCTGGCTATGGGCGAATTCCCGCGAAGGCGGCATCTGGGAGGATCTGCTGACGGATGAGGACGGACAGTACACTGAGCTTCAGAGCGGACTTTATTTCATCCAACCCACTTACGGCAACGAGAAGAGCGTCTTTCAGAATCCGGCTTTCGATCCCGGAGCGAGCCATTCGTTCCACGAGACGTGGGGCGTGTTGCGCGAGGATTCGCTCAAGAACGAAAACGGCAAGTCGGAGGTTGTGGAGCGTCCCACCCCCGAGGTTGTGTTTGACGAGCGGAGCGCTTACTCGCAGTATCGGCGCGGACTCCACCATCGGCTTTTCCGCGGCGCTTCGCGTGAGGCGAAGCCGTATTTCCTCAAGGCGGTTGAAATCGATCCGCAATTCGCCCCGGCGATGAACGAGCTTGCGGCGATTGCGATTCGTGCCGGAGAATACGACGAGGCGCATCGTTGGGCTCGGCAGGCGCTTGCTTTCAATACGACTGATCCCGATGCCAATTACTACGATGGGTTTGCGTATTTTGCCGAGGGCGATAACGCGACGGCGAAGGAGCGGCTCGGCGTATCGGCGATAATGGGAGTCAAGAATCGTGCTGCGGCCTATGCGCTAATCGGACGCATTGCGCTCCGTGAGGGAAATCGTATGGAAGCGCTCGCGGCGGCTGAAAAGGCGCTCGCGGCGAATGCGCTCGAGATGGATGCGATGCTGGTGAAGCTGATTGCCCTGCGCGGTGAGAAGTGCGCGGCGGAATACGCGAAGGCGCTTTTAGAGAAGTTTCCGCTCTTCCATGCGGTGCGTTACGAGCTTGAGGGCGCGGCGTTCACGAAGTACGTCACTGGAGAGCTTCCGCACGAACGGTATCTCGAGCTCGGCTCGTGGTACGAGGAGTCAGGGCTCAAGGTAGATGCCGAGAAGCTCTTCGCGTTGGCGGGAGATCATCCGATTGCACTCATCCGCCGCGGACTTTACGATCGCGCCGCGTCGCAGCCGGTCGCCGGCGTGATGCCGTTCAGACGCGAGACGCTGCCTTCCCTGCGAATGGCCGCGTCCAAGTGCGGCTCGTGGAAGATGAAGTACTATCTTGCGGTGATGCTGCTCCACTTCGATCGTGCGGACGAGGCGCGGCGAATTCTCGGCTCGGTCAAGGATGCGGACGAGGCCGAGTTCTATATCGTCCGCTCGCGTCTCAGGAAGGAAGATCTGAAGCTGGCCGATCTTTTGAAGGCGAAGTCGATCAGGGACAGCTGGCGCATCGGCCGCATGATTGGCGAGCTATTCGCCGAGATCGAAAACTGGCCGGTCGTCTATCGTTACATGAAGGAATATCTTCAGAAGTATCCCGATCGCAATCAGTTGCAGTTCCTCTACGCGAAATCGCTGGTCAAGACCGGACGCGCGAAGGAGTGCATTGAGTATGTCAAGGGACTGAAGGTGCTGCCGAGTGAGCACCGCGGCAGTCTGACGACCGTCCTTCATGAGGCGATGCGCATCGCGACGCCGGAGAAGGAACTTGAGTATCCTGAAAATCTCGGTCTTGGTAAACCCTATGAGGGACGCATCCTCGGCAATTAGCATTAACTCTAAACCACTACAAATATGAAACAACATCTAAAGGTTTGTCGGCTGGCGGCGTCGGTCTTGGTTGCCGGAATGTTTTCCGGGTGTTTATGGAATCGTGGGGCTGAGGCGCCGGACATCAGGGTGGCGACTTATAACATTCGCTGTCTATGTGGAAAGCCCGGCAGCGATGACTACTGGCTTGATCGGCGTGAGCCGCTGGTGAATTTGATCGAAGAGATGAACCTCGATGTGTTCGGTCTGCAGGAGGTGTGCCCTGAGCAGATGGCGTACTTCAAGGAGCAACTCGCAGATTTTACTTTTGTCGGTGATCATCGTGAGGCCGATCGCAAGTCCGGAGAGGCGTCCCCCGTCGCCTATCGTACTTCGCGTTTCAAGGCTGAGAAGTCCGGCACGTTCTGGCTCTCGGAGACGCCGGATGCTCCAGCTTCCAAGAGCTGGAAGACCTGCTGCACTCGCGTCTGCTCATACCTTGTCCTGCGCGATCGCTACACTGGCAGGCGTTTTTGCTTTGCCAACACCCATACCGACCATATCAGTGCCGAAGCGCGCGAGAAGGGGATGCGGCTCATCATTGATCGGATGAAGGAGTTCGGACAAGGCGTTCCGATCGTTTTCACCGGCGATCATAATTGCAGTGAGATCGAAGTGCCCGCGAAGGCGGTAGCGGAGATTCTTGACAATGCGCTTTATGTGAGTGAGACGGATCCGCGCGGCGGCTGGCGCACCTGGAACGGCTGGCGCTGGCGTGATAATGAGGTCACTTCGGCCGAAGCGCTCGCACTGCCGCCGGTCATTCGCAATGCACGGACGCGTCCCCGTGCGAGGGATCCGTTCTACGAGAAGTGCGGCGGACCTCGCATCGACTACATCTACGTTTCGCGCGGCGTGCGAGTGCTCGATTATGAGACCGTTACCGCAACGCGTCCCGACGAAAATCGCTACCCGAGCGATCACTTCCCGGTGATGGCCACCATCCGCATGCCGTGATGAGTAAAATCAGGGAGTAACTGAAGTGAAAAGAATAGTGACATTGGCAGTGGCCTTTTCCATCGCCTTCGTCGCCTTTGGACGCGGCGAGTGGTGGGTGGTGCCGCAGAAGAAGGCGCCGCCGGCGAATACGCTTACGAATATGCCGCGCTACCTCGAATGGAAGTGGCGCACCGATGTGAGCGATCCGTCCACGGGACTCACCAACGCCGCACTGAAGGCGGGCGTGATGAAGATCTTCCGCGAGTACGAGGACAAGGAGCCGTGGGTGATCACGAGCGCGAGGATGTTCGAGTATCTGGCGGACAACATGGCGCTTGGGTTTTCGCGCTTCGACTGTTTCCCAGCCATCACCAGCTGGAATCGTTACGATCGCGCGTTGGACAAGCCGCTGCGTGAGCGCGAGAATCATGTCGACAGCCGGCATTTTCCGATCGAGCTCCGCCGCGAGGTGTGGAAGGGCTCTGAAATAGGCAAGTGGTCGATGTACAAGGATTTCGATCATTCCGCGCCCGATTGGGATACGATTCTGAAGCTCGGTTTCCCTGGAATGAAGGCGCGGGTGGACGCAATCGCTAAGGATACTCCGTTCTATCGGGCGGAACGAATGACTGCCGCGGCCTGCTGTCGTTTCGTGTCCCGCGCGCTTCGTATCGCCAAGGCCTCTCCTGATGCCGCCTCGCCGATGGTGAAGAAGGCAATTGCTTCGCTGGAACGGCTTGAGAAAGGCGCGCCGGAGACGGTCTTCGACGTGATGCAGTTCACGATGGTGTATTTCATTCTCTCCGAACACCTCGATCGCTTCCAGGTGCGCACGATGGGTAACATCGACCGACTGTGGCGGCCTTATTACGAGCGCGACATTGCCGCGGGACGCACTACCGAGGCCGAGTTTCGCGAGGAGTTCCGTCATTTCCTCTGGCAGTTCGGCTCGATCGACAACTACTGGGGACATCCCATTTATCTCGGCGGCACGAAGAAGGACGGCTCGAGCGAGTACAATCCGCTCTCGCTCATCATCCTCGATGTCGTCGATCGCGAAGGCCTTGCTTCCCCGAAGTTCCAGATCAAGCTGGCGGATAACACGCCGTCCGAAATCTGGCGCAAGGTGCTTTCGATGCTCCGCCGCCACCGCTCGCTCGTGCTGGTCGGAGAGAAGGGCATGGCCGCGTCGATGAAGCCGATGGGGCTTACGGACGAGGAATGCCGCGATCTGTTGATCTGGGGCTGCTTCGAATGGCTGCCGCGCGCCCGCGGAAACTGCACGAGTTCGACGCGGATCGTGCTGCCGTATCCCATCGTCGAGATGTTCGCCGAGCTCGCGAAAGGCGGTGCGAAGGAATATCCGACCTTTGACGCTTTCAAGGCCGAGTATCTTAAACGGCTTCGCGCCAATGCGCTGAGGATCCGCGAGCTCAACATCATCGCCGAAAGTCATCTGGCCGAGATTCATCCTTCGCTCGTCCTGTCGCTTGCAGTTAACACGTCGCTCGAACGCGGAGTGGATGCGTTTTCGTCCGGCTACGATTACAACTACACGGCAATCGCCGAAACCGGATACGCGACGGCCGTTGATTCGCTGTTGGCGGTCCGTGAGTTCGTCTATGACCGGAAGGAGCTTACGCTTGCGGAACTGGCGAAGATCGTAAATGGCGATTGGAAGGGACACGAGGAGCTGCGACTGAAGATTCGCCGCTCGCCGCTCAAGTGGGGCTGCGGAAACCGTGAGGCGGACGCGCTCGGACGCGAAGTGCTCTCGGGCTTTACTTCCGCATTCGTAGGAACTCCCAACGCCCGCGGCGGCAAGTTCGTCTGCTACGGGTTGCAGTCCCGAGGCTTCATCGACAACGCTCAGCTCGCGGCGACTCCCGATGGACGCAAGTGCGGCGATCATCTTTCGAAGAACATGGCGCCGTCTCTCGGAGCTGAAATAGAAGGCGTCACCGGCACCCTCCGCTCGTGGGCGAATTCGGTTGATCCCGCATTCTTTCCCTGCGGCAGCGTCTTCGACATCATGATAAATCCGAAGACGGTCGAGGGCGAGAAGGGACTCAAGGTCTTCGAGTCGCTGGTGCGCTATTATCTCGATCACGGTGGTACGGCGCTCAATATCAACGTCATCGGAGCGGACGAGCTCAGGGACGCGCAGAAGCATCCCGAAAAGTACGAGAATCTTCAGGTGCGCGTCGCAGGCTGGAACGTGCGCTGGAATGATATTCCGAAAAAAGAACAGGACGAATACATCCTCCGTGCCGAGTCGATGTCTGGCCGATAAATTTGGTATAATACGCGTATTATGAACGAAGAATCAGATACTTCAAGGCATTTTCTCAGGCAGTGGATCGAAAAGGACGTTGCGGACGGCAAGACCGGCGGCAAGGTGGTGACGCGGTTTCCTCCAGAACCCAACGGCTACATCCACATCGGCCACGCCAAGGCCGTTTGCGTGGACTTCGGTATGGCGAAGCTCTTCGGCGGCGAGTGCCATCTGCGACTTGATGATACGAATCCGACGAAGGAGTCCGACGAGTATGCAGAGAACATCAAGAAGGATATCAATTGGCTCGGTTTCCAGTGGTCCGGTGAAGGTGATGCTGGCGAGGCGGGTTTCTACAATGCCTCGAACATGTTCGACAAGATGTATGAAATCGCTGAGGAGCTGATTCGCCGCGGTCAGGCCTATTGTTGTAATCTCGGACAGGACGAGTGGAAGCAGTACCGCGGCGTTCCCGAAAAGCCAGGCACGCCTTCGCCTTCGCGCGACACCGATCCCGAGCGCAACCTGAAGATCTTCCATGAGATGCGCGATGGCAAGTATGCCGATGGCGAGTGGTGTCTCCGCGCCAAGATCGACATGGCTTCGCCTAATATCCATTTCCGCGATCCGGTGATATACCGCATCCGCCACGTTGCCCATTACCATCTCGGGGACAAGTGGTGCGTCTATCCGATGTACGACTTTGCCCATCCGATTGAGGACGCGCTCGAGGGCGTGACGC
>DCIL01000098.1:25570-25843 GCA_002315875.1 Verrucomicrobia bacterium UBA1727
TGTGCACGCTCGAGTTCGAGGTGCATCGTCCGCTCTACGATTGGGTCGTGGATCGCATGGACGAGCAGGGGCTCCTCCCTGTGCGCAACGGCGTCAAGATTCGTACGCAGCAGCGCGAGTTCGCGCGGCTTAATTTGACCTACACCGTGATGTCGAAGCGGCTCTTGCTGCAGATGGTGCAGGAAGGGCGCGTGAACGGATGGAACGATCCGCGCATGCCGACCGTGTGCGGAATGCGCCGCCGCGGTTACACGCCGGGCGCGATCCGCGAGT
>DCIL01000098.1:25869-29366 GCA_002315875.1 Verrucomicrobia bacterium UBA1727
TCTGCGACCGCATCGGCGTTTCCAAGGTCGAGTCCGAGTCCGATCCCGCGCTGCTCGAGTGGTGCGTCCGTGAGGAGTTGAATCAGACCGCCACCCGTCGTATGGCGGTCCTGGATCCGGTCAAGGTCGTGATCGACAATTGGGATGAGACAGGTGGAGTCGGGAGTTCGAGTTCGAGAATGGTGGTTCTCCCTAATAATCCGCTGGATCCGGCGGCGGGTGAGCGTCAGTTACCGTTCGGTCGCGAAATCTGGATCGAGCGCGCTGACTTCCAGGAAGTGCCGGAGAAGAAGTTCTTCCGCATGGCTCCTGGACAGGAGGTTCGTCTTCGGGGCGCGTGCATCTTCAAGTGCACGGGTTGCGTGAAGGATGATTCGGGCAAGGTCGTCGAGATCCACGGCACCTGGGATGAGCAGTCCTGGGGCGGAAACGCCGCGGATGGCCGTAAGGTGAAGGGGACCATCCACTGGGTCGACTGCGCGAGCGGACTCAAGGCGGAGGTGCGTCTTTACGATCGGCTTTTCACGGAGAAGGATCCGATGAAGGACGGTCCGGATGGCTTCCTCAATTATCTGAACCCCGATTCGCTCAAGGTCGTCACCGCCTACGTTGAGCCCGCGCTGGGCGAGGCGAAGGGACTTGATCATTTCCAGTTTGAGCGCACCGGCTATTTCGTTGCCGACGAGTACGATTCGAAGCCGGGCGCGCCCGTCTTCAATCGCACCTGTTCGCTCAAGGACAGCTACAAGCCGGCCTGAAATGCGGCTGGACGAACTCCTTAAGATCGCCAAGCGCCGTCGCCTCGATTCGGCCATCGTAACCGGTGAGGCGAATGTGCTGGCGCTTACTGGAGTGAAGTGCGACAATGCCGTGTTGCGGCTCGTCCGCAAGGCGGACGGACGCAGCGAGTGGCGCTTCTTTACTGATTTCCGTTATGCTGCGATGGTGCATCGGGTGGCGCCCTTGCTGAAGACAGCGGACATCCGTCGCCTGTCCATCGCAGGTAACCGCATCGGTTTCGAGGGGTCGATATCCAAGCGACGGTTCGATTCATTCAGCAAGCTCGCCGGGAAGTCGTCCACATTCGTCGATATCGATCGCGACCTCGCCGAAATGCGCAGTGTCAAGTCCGCAGAAGAGATCGAGCGGCTGCGCGCGGCGGAAAAACTCAATTGCGAGATCTGGCGGGATGCGAGTCGCCGTTTCAAACCGGGAATGAGCGAGCGCGACATGGCGCGGCTCATCAAGGTGATGATGATCGAGCGTGGAGAAGGCGAGGCGTTCGATACGATTGTCTGCGTAGGCGCGAATGCCGCGGAGTGCCATCACGAGCCGGACGATACGGTTTGGAACGGACGCGATGCGGTGCTCGTAGACATGGGTGTCAAATTTGGTGGGGTCTGCAGCGACTTGACGCGCAACATTCTGCCGCGCCGTCCCTCGCCCTCGTATCGCCGTGTCTATGAACTGGTGAAGCAGGCGCACGATGCCGCAATCGCCGCAGCGCGTCCAGGCATCACTGCTTTCGCATTGGACAAGGTAGCGCGCGATATCATTCGCAAGGGTGGTTTCGGCAAGTGTTTCGGACATTCGCTCGGGCACGGGGTCGGATATGAGATTCACGAAGCGCCGACGGTGTCGTCCCGCAATCGCAAGACTGTCCTCAAGCCGGGCATGGTCGTGACCGTCGAACCCGGCATCTACCTCGAAGACAATCTTGGCGTCCGCATCGAGGACATGATTCTCATCACCCACACCGGTTGCGAATTGCTTTCGTCGGGGGTCTGTTGCTAAAAGCCACTTTCCTCGGTGATCCCAAAATGTTTCTTTTTGAGACCTGGTATTGTCTACGACGCCAACTTATAGTATAATACAAAAACTATGAGCACAATATATCGTATATTTGCGATTGGAAGCGTTTTTGTCGTTGGATGCGCTAATGTCATTCAGGCGAAGACGACTGTCTTTACCGAGGAGACGGGGATTATTCGTCATCAACCAGGACAGGGGTGGACGACGATGGGCGCCAATTGGGATAAGCTTGATGAGGTCGTCAATCTCGGAGGCATCTATGATCGTCCCGGTTGGAGCACGCTTGAGCCGCAGGAAGGCGTTTACGATTGGCGCAAGCTTGATTTTCTGTTGTCGCTCGCCAAGAAGCACCGTGTGCCGCTTTCCTTCCGCATCATGTGCGCGTGCAGCAACAGTCACGATGGTTATGTGACGCCGAAGTGGGTGTTCGACAAAGGCGCAAAGGACGACACCTACACTGTCTGGCAGAAGAACCGCAAGGGTAAGGTCGAGGCGACCGTCCAGCACACTCCGCAGTTCGACGATCCCATCTTCATGGAAAGTCATTTCCGTTTTCTCAAGGCGCTTGCCGAGCGCTACGACGGCAATCCGTGGATTGCGGGGCTTGACCTCGGCAGTTACGGGCATTGGGGAGAGTGGCATTGCCACGGGCTTCCGCCGTGCACGAACCGCTATGTTGCTCCCGGTTGCAAGCCCGGCAAGTATGTTCCCGCCAAGGTGTATCCGCTGGAGATCCGCAAGCAGTACGTTGACGCTTATCTCAACAATTTCAAGAAGTCCACTATCGTGTTCATGTCGGATGATGCCGAGTGTCTCAAGTACGCGATCGGCGACGGCGAGGGCTCGCGAGTTGGTTTCCGTCGTGACGGTTGTGGAAATCCGTGGCACTTTACGCAGTGGATCGGCACGGGCAAGTACAAGGACGTCACCAAGATGGCTGATGTTTGGAAGTACAAGCCCATCTGGCTCGAGAGTTACGGCAGCGGCGCCTCGCTCAAGAAGAACAACAACAATCTCGACTTCACCTTCAACTGGATGCTTACGAACCACGTCACGATTCTCAATACCTGTCCGTTCACTCCGCTCGAGCTCAAGGACGATGTCGAGAGCCGCGAGTACATGAAGCGCATCGATCTTTACGCTGGTGCGCGTTTTGTTCCGCTCAAGGCGCGGGTCGAGGAGATCGATGGCAAGACGGCGGTCGGCATCGCCTTCGTGAACCGCGGTGTTGCGCGTCTCCATCTTCCGTATGAAGCGGTTTGGGAAATGCGCGACCAGAGCGGCAAGGTGCTTGCCTCGCGCGTGTCTGCGTCCGATCCGCAAACCTGGATGCCGGGCAATTTCAAGTTCCGCGATGATCTTCCGTTTACGCTGAAGCCGGGCACATCGCTTTATCTCAGGCTTCGCCACATTCCCGGGTGTTTCCGTGATTTCAAGTTCGCCGCGAAGGAAATTGACGCGGACGGAGCACTTCATGTAAGCAGCAATTGAATTGATGAAGAAAGAGAATCAACCGCCGAGTCTGTTTGACAATCTCGACCTTTTTGCGTCCACTAAGGTCGAGCGCAGCGAGGCCTTTGTGAAGGGGCTTACCGGGTCCGGTCCGATGCAGGCCCTCTACGACTACAATTTTCGCCAGTATTCCGCCTATGTGATCTGCTCGCGTGCGATTCCGGCGGTGGAGG
>DCIL01000098.1:29392-31497 GCA_002315875.1 Verrucomicrobia bacterium UBA1727
GCCCGTGCAGCGGCGCATCATGCATTCGCTGTGGGAGAAGGATGACGGACGTTACACCAAGGTCGCGAACATCGTCGGTCACACGATGCAGTACCATCCTCACGGCGATGCTTCGATCGGGGACGCGATCTGCGTCTTGGCGAACAAGCTCTGGGGCGAGGGCAAGGGTTATCTCGTGGACGGTCAGGGTAACTATGGTTCGCTCCTGACCGGCATGCCGCACGCGGCGACGCGTTACATCGAGTGCCGGCTGACCGAACTTGCGCGCAAGCATGTCTTCAACAAGAAGACCACGACGTTCGTTCCGAACTATGACGGACGCAAGGAGGAGCCGGTTTATCTGCCGGCGAAGATTCCGTTGTTGCTGATGCTCGGGGCGGACGGCATTGCCGTCGGACTTTCGACCGCGATCCTGCCGCACAACTTCATTGAACTGCTCGAGGCGGAGATCAATCTCATCCAGAAGAAGCCGATCGAGCTTTATCCCGATTTCCAGCTCGGCGGCATCATGGACGTGAGCGAGTATCAGGACGGGCTTGGCAAGGTTAAGGTGCGTGCCCGGATCGACACGTCCGAGAAGGGGCTGCTGGTCATTACCGAACTGCCGTGGGGCGAAACGACCGAGACCATTTCCGCGTCGATCGAGAAGGCGATCAAAGCGAAGAAGGTGAACATCCGCAAGATCCACGACATGTCGAGCGAAAGCTGTCGTATCGAGCTCGAACTTGCCGCGGGGGCCTCGGCGGAGAAGACGGTGACCGCGCTCTATGCGTTTACGGACTGCGAGAAGTCCCTCTCCTCGCGTCCGATCGTGCTGGATGACGGGCGTCCAAAGCTCATGAGCGTGAGCGAGATCCTGCGCAAGAACGCGGAACGGCTCATGGCGCTGATGAAGAAGGAGATGGAGATCCGCCTTGGCGAACTCGACGACCTCTTCCATGCCCGCACGCTCGACCGCATCTTCATCGAGGAGCGAATCTACAAGCGTATCGAGAACGAGAAGACGATGGAGGGCATTCTCGCAACCGTCCGTGAGGGATTCAAGCCGTTTCGCAAGGAGCTTCGTCGCGAAATCACCGATGAAGACATCGACCGGCTGCTCAAGATTCCGATCCGCCGCATCTCGCAGTTCGATATCGACAAGAACCGCGACGAGATCAAGGAGATCAACCGCGAGGAGGCGGAGGTGAACGACAACCTCGTCCATTTGCGCGCCTATGTGATCAAGTATCTCAAGGGGCTTATCAAGGAGTATGCGAAGAAGTATCCTCGCATGACTCAGATAACGAAGAGTGCGTTCAAGCAAGTCGATGTCAAGGCGATCACCGCGGCGGAACTGACCATCCGGTGGGATCGCGAGAACAACTTCGTAGGATCGGCTCTACGCAACGGCGACGAGATCTTCAAGTGCTCTTCGCTCGACGAACTCATCCTTATCTGGAAGGACGGACGCTACCGCAAGGTCCAGCCCGAGGAGAAGATCTTCGTCGACAAGGATCTTCTCAGTATCATCCGCTTCGATCAGGAAAAGGATCGTGAGACTCGCGACTTCACGCTCGTCTACGAGGAAGGCGGTTACGGTTTCAGCTACATCAAGCGCTTCCGGTTCGGCGGGCTTATCCGCAATAAGGACTACCGGCTCGCTCCCGAGAAACCGCGCTCGAAGGTGCTGTTCCTGCAGGAGGGGTGTCCGGATACGCTTTACGTAAAGTTCAAGCCGGCGAAGAATCAGCGCATCCATCAGCAGTATTTCCTGCCGAAGGAGCAGGTGATGCGCGTCAATTCCGAAACGGGCAAGAACGAGAAGCAGGATGTCGTCACCATTCGCGCTGCGGGTACTAAGGGAAAGCAGCTCACATCGAAACCCATCGCGCGCATTTCGTCCGCTAAAGGTTCCTGGTGGGATGACAAGGAGGCCCCGTCCAAAGGAGTGTTGGAGTAAAAATCATGAAAAGAATCTTCAGATCGGTTTTGCCGGCTTTTCTGCTGGCGGTGTGTGTGGGACAGATTTACGCGTTCACCAATTTCTCGGACGAAATCGCCCGCTACATCGGGCAGAGTCAGAAGGACGTGCAGTTCGCCTTTTCGCTCGGCATCTTCTTCCT
>DCIL01000098.1:31542-31737 GCA_002315875.1 Verrucomicrobia bacterium UBA1727
AGATCGTCGAGAAGAACATCCGCGTCTCCACGATCATCGGTACTGCGCTTTTCATCAGCGGACTTCTGGTGACGGCTTTGGGCATCAGCAGCAAGTCGCTCGCGCTCATCTATCTCGGTTACGGCTTCCTCGTCGGCACCGGCACCGGCATCATCTACATTTCGCCGGTTAAGACGATGATGCTCTGGTTCCCCG
>DCIL01000098.1:31778-35070 GCA_002315875.1 Verrucomicrobia bacterium UBA1727
CGTTCGGACTCGGCTCGACGCTGTCCACGATCGTCTACAAGGGATTTGGATTCGGTGGCGCCGACTCGCTGTTCAGTATGCGCTTCCTCGGGTTCTACGACTACTTCAAGGTGGCTGCCGATCCTGCGGCGATCTCGTCCGTCTTCAACGCCTTTGCCGTCTTCTACGTGGTGCCGATGGCCATTGCTTCGATTCTGCTCAAGAAGCCGAAGGTCGAGGTTCAGTCGTTCGGCCACGGCATTCCGTCCCTCGAATTCCACTATCACCGCCTGTTGAAGGACACGTTCTTCCTCCGGTCGTGGCTCTTCATGTTCCTCAACATCTCTGCGGGACTCTGCCTCATCCCGCTCGCCAAGCAGATGATGAAGAGTCCTGTGGTCGGTTATTCCGAGGGACTCGTCACGGCCATTGTCGCGCTCTGCGGGGTGATGAACGGTGGCGGGCGTTTCCTTTTCGCCTGGTGGTCGGACCGGCTGGCGCGGCGAATCAACATCATGCTCTTCATCCTCGGCATCTCGGCTGGCATCATGACGCTCTCCCTCTGGCCGCCGATCATCGGTCTGGCGCTGCTCGTCATCAACGCCTGTTACGGGGCGGGCTTTTCCGTCATTCCCGCGATTCTCGCCGACAACTACGGCATGACCAACATCTCGAAGATCCACGGCGCGGTGCTGTCCGCCTGGGGTTTTGCGGGGCTGGTGGGCAATCAGGCCGCGATGTTCGTAGGCAAGACCTTCGGTGGATACGGGGCTGAGGGCCACGGATACATTGCGGTGGTGACGATGCTGATCATCGTTTATTCGGTGAACTTCGTCAACGCCTATACGCTCAAGCGTTCGATTCGCTGAGATGGCGGGTGAGACAGTCAGAAGCGAAGCCGTCTGCCTGTCGATCGTGCCGTGGTCGCGCACGAGCCATGTCGTATCCTGGTTGACGCCCGAGGGCAAGGTGACGTCCGTCGTCAAGGGCGCGGTGCGTCCCAAGAGCTTCTTTCTCGGACAATACGATCTCAACTACACCTGTGAGATTGTCTATTATGCCCGCGGCAAGGGCGATCTTCATGCACTACGCGAGGCGTATCCGCTAAACCGCCGCGATTTCCTTCGCGACAACTACCGGGCGCTCGCTGTGGCCGGCTATTATCGGACGCTGATGGCGGCGGTGGTGCCGTCCGGATCCGATGCACGCGATTTTCATTCGCTTCTTGTGGGTTCGCTCGATGCGCTCGCGGGACGGGACTACCTACGGCAGTTTCTTGCCTTTGAGGTGCGGCTTCTCGATCTTATGGGACTCGGGCCTGAGATCGATGAGGACGAGGGGGGCGAAATGATGCTCCGCGGCGAGCGGCGGATTCCGATCTCGGCGTCGGTTGCCGCGCTCATCGGATCGCTTCGCCGCGGCGAGATGGTTGCGGACGGTGAAAATAATTTAAATTTTCTGCTGGACTTGTCGAGGGTAATTGGTGTATACTACGCGCTTCATGTGGGATTGTCGCCAGACATGAGGCGTTCGGTTCTACAGATGATAACAAAAACAAGTTAAGGTAAAGCTAATGAATATCAAGAAGTTGGGTGCCGCGGTTCTCGCGGGTGCGGTTCTCGCGGGTTGCGGTACCAAGGAAGAGGAGAAGGTCAACGATCCGATGGCTGTCAAGGTCAACGGGGTTGTCCTCACGCAGGGTAAGATCGATGCCGATGTCGCGGCGATCGTCAAGGCGCAGGGTGACAAGATTCCCGCCGAGCAGAAGGAATACGCCAAGCAGATGATCGGCAATCAGGTCGTTCAGAGCTTCATCGTCGAGAACGTTCTTGTCGCCAAGGCGAAGGCCGAGGGCTTCAAGGTCACTGACGCAGACAAGAAGGCGCGCGAGGCCGAGTTCCTCAAGGCCGTTGCCAAGATGCCCGACGCTCCGAAGTCGATCGAAGATTATTTCAAGAAGTTCCCGCTCGGCGAGGCTCGCGCCCGTCAGGAGTTTGAGAACGGCATCCTGATCGACAACATGGTCAAGTCCTACCAGGCCAAGCGTCAGGTCAAGGATTACACCAGCGAGGCCAAGGATATCGTCCGTAACATCATTTCCAACAATCTCGCTGCGGCGAAGAGCGCCGGCAATGCCGAGAAGCAGATCAAGCAGCTCGCGGCCGATCTCAAGAAGGTCGCCAAGGCCGATGTCGCCAAGACCTTTGCCGAAATGGCGAAGAAGCATTCCGCGTGCCCGAGTTCCTCGAAGGGTGGCGATCTCGGTGAGTTCACTCACGGTCAGATGGTAAAGGAGTTCGATGAGGTCGCCTTCAAGCTTCCCGTCGGCCAGGTCTCCGAGCCGGTGAAAACCCAGTTCGGTTGGCATCTCGTGCTCGTCACCAAGAAGACCGCCGCGGTGGCCGCGAAGGATGGCAAGGAAGCCCAGCCCGAGAAGGTGCAGGCCAGCCACATCCTGATCAAGACCGCTGCCAAGCAGGATGAGCCGAAGCTTGCCGATGTCATCAACTACCTCAAGAACCAGGATAGCCGTAAGTTCATGCAGGAATTCGTGATGGGTCTTGTAAAGAAGGCGAAGATTGAGGCGTCCGAGAAATATCAGCAGTTCGTTCCGGCAGACGAGAAGGCCGCTCCGGCTGCCAAGCCCGCTCCGGCCGCCAAGAAGGCGGTTGAAAAGCCGGCTCAGAAATGATATAATACGCGCTCAATTTTGAAAGGATAATAGAAAATGAGCCAGCACGCATCTCTTAAGGGTTCCGGTAAGATCACTTCCAAGCGCAACGTTCTCAAGCGTTTCGAGCGCGTCAACCTGCTTCAGCAGCGCGGCCAGTGGAAGGAAGGCGATCGCGGTCTCGGTCTGAAGAAGACCAAGCCTGAGGCCTAATTCGGTTCATATAACCGATAAAATGAGCGCCCGACCATTCTGGCCGGGCGTTTCGTTTTGCTTAAAACCAGGTTGATTATGCCTCATGGAAAGTGTATAATACGAACATTATTTTTCGCAAACAGTAGACTAACAAACTGAAGGAAACAAAAGACATGGCAAAGAAGATCATGGTTGACGGCAACACTGCCGCGGCCCAAATCGCTTTCGCGTGCTCCGAGGTGGCGGCTATTTATCCGATCACCCCGTCCTCGCCGATGGCGGAAACCTGCGACGATCTCGCCGCAGCCTGCAAGACCAACATCTGGGGTTCGATCCCGTCCATCGTAGAGATGGAGTCCGAAGGCGGCGCCGCTGGCGCGGTCCACGGCTCGCTGACGACGGGCTCGCTTACGACGACCTTTACGGCGTCGCAGGGTCTCCTCCTCA
>DCIL01000007.1 GCA_002315875.1 Verrucomicrobia bacterium UBA1727
GACGCATGAAAGTCTGTTTTGATATGCTACGCGGCAGTGACGCCAAGGGTTTAGTTCGGGTGAGCGAGTAAGTCCGGCGGCTGTCGAAGGTGGGCGAGGTGCGGCCAAAGCCGCATATAGTCCAACTCAATTGGGAAAGTTGTAGTCAATCTCCGTTAAGGAACCGCCGGATTATGCAGTTCAAGCCCATCAGTCGGATGTTTTCATTTGTGGCGTTTGCCGCGCTCGTGGCGTTCGGCCTTGAATCGGCTCTGGCCGAACCGCGTCGGATCATCTTCGACACCGACATGGTCGAGGACTATGACGATGTCGGAGCGATGGCGCTATTGCACGCCCTGGCCGATGAGGGACGATGCGAGATCATCGCCATGGGCACGTGCACGCGCGACAACAGTTCCGTCGCTGTCGTCGAGCTCATCAACGCCTTTTACGGACGGCCTGAGATTCCTGTCGGCTGCGCGAAGGAGATAGGCGTAGTCGGCGTGCCGAGCAAGGATCCGAAGCGTCCCGGCCACCAGAAGTACGTGCGGCTCGCGAAGGAGTATGCGAAATGGGTGCGTCACGCCAACTCGAACGACGCGCCTGATGCGAACGAGGTGTACCGCCGTGCGCTCGCGGCATCGCCCGACGGAAGCGTCGTCTTCTGCAGTGTCGGCTTCATCACGAACGTGCGCCGCCTTTTGGAATCGAAGCCGGACGCAATCTCGCCGCTTGACGGCAAGGCGCTCGTCGCGAAGAAGGTGCGCGCGTGGTATGCGATGGCCGGTTCTCTGCCCGTCGGCTGCGAGTACAATGTCCAGTTTGACGCTGCCTCGGCCCGCATCGCCTTCGCCGAATGGCCTACGCCGATCATCGTGTCGGATTTCAAGCTCGGACGCGATACCTATGCCGGACGCGGCGTGACCGAGCGCACGTATCCGTATCCGAATCCGATCAAGGACATCTTCAGCCGCTGCCTTCCGACTCGCGTCGCTTCGCACGATCCCAAGTCGTGGGACCGTGACGAGCTCGGCCATACGGCGTGGGACGAGACCACGGTGCTGGCGGCCGTCTTCGGCGCGACGAATCATTTCGATCTCGTACACGGACGGATGTACGTCGATGACCGTGGTCACAATGTCTGGACGAACGATGTGACGTACGCCGGTGGGTATCTTAAGCCAGCAGAGTCACGTGACTACACTGTGCGCCGCATCGGCGAGATCATGGATGCATATATCGCGCGTCCTCCGGCTTGCCGAAACAATGCACGCCGTTAGAGGTGACGATACCTAAGTTGATATAAACAAAAAAGCCGCTTAACGCGGTCTTTTTGTTTGGTGGAGATAAGGGGAGTCGAACCCCTGACCTTCTCAATGCCATTGAGACGCTCTACCAACTGAGCTATATCCCCATTGCTTGAAAACGTGCGTAGTATACCATAATTCACTTGAGCCACGCAAGTGGGAAATTATGGTATAATACGCGAACAACAATTCGCAATACAAAACATGGATAAAATAGGTTTTTTGGGCGCTGGTAAGATGGCGCAGGGCATTCTCGCTGCGATTGACGATCGTCGGCGGGTGCTGATGGCGGAGAAGGTCGAGGCGGTGCGCGAGGCAGTTCGCGTGAAGTTCGGCGTGAAGGTGACGGATGACGTTGCCGCGATTGCGCGGGAGTGCAATCTCGTCTTTCTTGCGGTGCGTCCGAATGACGTGGACGAGGTTGCCGCAGCGGTGAAGCCGCTCTTGAAACGTGAGCAGACACTCGTCTCGATTGTCGCTGGCAAGACGCTTGCAAAACTCCGCAAGGCGTTCGGACCGAAAGTGAAGATCGTCCGCGTGATGCCGAATCTCGCCTTGCGCGTGGGTGAGGGAATGTGCGCGATCACCCCGAAGAACGCCAAGGTCGAGGAGATTCTCGGTGCCGCGGGCAAGACCGTGGTGCTGAAGGAGAAGGACTTCAATGCGGTTACTGCGCTTTCGGGGTCGGGTCCCGCCTATTTCGCCTACATGCAGAAGATGATGGCGGCGGCGGGCGTGAAGCTCGGACTCAAGCCGTCCGTCGCCGCACTCCTTTCCGCACAGACGATGTACGGCACGGCGAAGTTTCTGAAGGAAAATCCGATCGATCTCGACGAGTTCATCGCCGGGGTCTGTACGAAGGGCGGCACGACTGCCGCGGGAATGGTCCATCTCGGCAAGGCGCCGTTCGCGAAGGCAGTTGAAAAAACCCTGGCCGCCGCGGCCAAGCGTTCGGCGGAGCTCGCAGGGGCCTGATGATGAAGTCGCTGCTGGTTGGATACAAGGCGGCCGATCTCGACCGCGTCAGTTTCGAGGGCGAAATAGTCTGCCACGAGCTTGATGTCTATCTCGCTCATGCCATCGCCGCGGTGCATCCGGAGATACGGACCGTTTGCTCCGCGCATTTGCCGCGGACGGATGAGGACGGATCGAAGTGGAATCGCATCTGTTTTCGGACCGGTCCCAAACTGATGAGCGGAGAACTTGCACTTGACCTGTTGCAGGAAGCGTACGGGATTCTCGCAGAGGACGCGACTTCGGACAAGATCTGGAAGGAGCGGCTCGTCATCGATTATGTCGGACGCGAACGCGATCGCAATGATCTCATCGACCGCATCAAGGATGATCCGCGGCGCGTCCGTTCTTTTGAGGCGAAGTGGCCCGCGAGCGTTCCCGGTGGTGAGAAACTCATCTTCGCTTCTACGCCCGGTTGCTTCTGCCATCGCCGTCTCGATGAGGGTGGGCTCGCCCTCGCCGAAGTGGTGTCGCGCGGCGCGGAGTGTCCCGATTCGTCAGCACGCATTCTTGATATGGGCTGCGGCTGCGGACTCGTGGGATTGCTTGTGGCGGATTTCGTCCGTAAGTTGAAGGGCGCCGCTCCCGCCCTGACGCTGATTGATTCCCATACGCGCGCAATCGAGGCGGCGATGAAGAATGCCGCCAGTTTCGGGATAGTGGCGCAGATGATGCTGTCCGATAGCGGTATTGACGGACACCCTGAGCTCGAAGGCGCATTCGATGTCTTTGTCGGCAATCCTCCTTACTATTCCGATTATCGCATTGCCGATGTCTTTCTCCAGACCGCGGTCAAGGCGCTCAAGAAGGGCGGCGTGTGCTATTTGGTCTGCAAGAATGCCGCGGGACTCGAACCTGTCCAGAAACGGTATTTTCCGGAAGTCGAAATCATCAATCGCCGCGGATACGCGGTGCTCAAGTCGGTGAAGGGGTGAGGCGATGGACGATTGGCTTGATCTCAATCCGGATCCGCAGCATGTCAAGCGCGAGCGCGAGAAGGCGAGGGCGCTGAGACAGACGGACTGGTGGCGCGCTCAGATCGCCAAGGGTGAGTGCCACTACTGTCATCGCGTGGTCGGTGCCGAAAACCTGACGCTCGACCACGTTATTCCCGTAGCTCGGGGCGGACACTCCACGCGCGGCAATTGCGTGCCGTGCTGTCAGGACTGCAACGCCAAGAAAAAGGCGTATACTCCGGCGGAGATGATCTTAAATCAGCTTGGTCTTTGATGAACGCGGCAGAAGTTACTTCGGCAGTTTCCAAGGCGCTCGCCAGTCCGCTCGCGCTTGACGAGAAGACGCTTGCCGAACTTCTTGCGCTTGAGGATGAAGGCGCGTGGACGGAGATCAAGGCGGCGGCTCATGACCTCAAGATTCGACTCGGCAAGGCAGAGACGCTCAAGCGCGGACTTATCGAGACCTCCAATGTCTGCCAGAAGGATTGTCTCTATTGCGGCATTCGCCGCTCCAATGCCGAGGTTGAGCGCTATCGTCTTGGTGAAGGCGAAATTACCGCATGCGTGGCGGAAGCGGTGCGCCGCGGGTATCCGGCGGTGGCGTTTCAGTCCGGTGAAATCGAGTGCGAACAGAGCACCGAATATTTCGAACGAATCCTTCGATACTTGCCAACTGGACTCGAGGTCACGCTTTCGCTTGGCGAGCAGTCCGAAGACATCTATCGCCGATGGCAGATGGCGGCTGGCGAAAGGGTGCTTCGCTATCTAATTCGCATCGAATCCTCGAATCGCGAGCTCTTTGCCGCGATACATCCAGAAGGGTATTCGTTCGACCGTCGGCTCGCCTGCATCCGTACCTTGAAGAAGCTGGGCTATGTCACCGGCTCGGGCGTGATGATCGGTCTTCCGGGACAGGACGAGGCGATGCTCGCGCGCGATCTCGTCTTCTTCGGCGAGGAACATCTTGATATGGTGGGAATGGGTCCTTTCATTCCCTCTCCCAATACGCCGATGGCCAATGCGGTTCCTTCGTTTGCCGCTCAGAAGCGAGTTGAGATGACGGTGCGGATGATTGCGCTTACTCGACTTCACCTTCACTCGGTCAATATTGTCGCGGCCACCGCGCTCGAGGTGCTGGGCGGACCCGAGGGACGCCAGGCGGGACTCGACGCCGGTGCCAATGTGGTGATGCCGGTGCTGACGCCGTCCTTATGCCGTAATAAATATTCGCTGTATCCCCTTGCGCGGGACGAAGAGGTTATGGTATAATACGCGACAGTTTTAAGAAAAGTGTCAATGAACATTCGCAACGAGTTTAAGTTTTATTGGTGGTACCGCGAAGGTAAGATCCGCGGTGCTGCGTTAGTTTAGTTGCGAATAGACGAAGACAGTACATAACCTTCAAAGAAGAGCGGATCGCGGTGAATGGCGATCCGCTTTTTCATTTTCCGGAAAACCGGGTAAACACAAAAACAAAAGGAGAAGACAAAATGAACAACGAACCCTACAAGACCTACCTTAACGAGAATGAGCTTCCTACGAGCTGGTACAACATGCGCGCGGACATGAAGCGGAAACCCGCACCGCTTCTCAATCCCGCGACCGGCAAGCCCTGCACGGCCGAGGACCTCGAGAAGGTCTTCTGTGGTGATCTCGTCCGTCAGGAACTCGACGACACCACGGCGGAATTCGCGATTCCGGACGAAATCCGCGACTTCTACCGAATGTTCCGACCGTCGCCACTCATACGAGCGTACTTCCTCGAGAAGGCGCTCGGAACTCCTGCGAAGATCTATTATAAGTTCGAAGGCAACAACACTTCGGGCTCTCACAAGCTCAATTCCGCGGTTGCTCAGGCGTATTATGCCAAGAAGCAGGGACTCAAGGGCGTCACCACGGAAACCGGTGCCGGACAGTGGGGCACCGCGCTTTCGATGGCCTGTGCGTTCTTCGGTCTCGATTGCAAGGTCTTCATGGTCAAGTGCTCATACGAACAGAAACCTTTCCGCCGCGAGGTGATGCGCACCTACGGCGCGAGCGTGACACCTTCGCCTTCGATGGATACGAACGTCGGACGAATGATCAACGCGGAGCATCCAGGCACCACCGGCTCGCTTGGCTGTGCGATTTCCGAGGCCGTGGAGACGGCAGTTACGAATCCCGGCTACCGCTACGTGCTCGGTTCGGTGCTCAATCAGGTGCTTCTGCATCAGTCCATCATCGGACTCGAGGCGCGCACTGCGTTCCGTAAGCTCGGCGTCAAGCCGGACATCATCATCGGCTGCGCAGGCGGCGGATCGAACTTGGGCGGACTCATCGCGCCGTTCATGGGCGAGAAGCTGCGCGGTGAGGCGGACTATCGGTTCATCGCGGTCGAGCCGGCGAGTTGTCCGAGCTTCACCCGCGGCAAATACGCCTATGACTACTGCGACACGGGACGCATCTGTCCGCTCTCGAAGATGTACACGCTTGGTGCGGACTTCATACCGTCCGCCAGCCACGCGGGCGGACTTCGCTTCCACGGAATGAGCTCGACACTTTCCGAACTCTACGATCAGAAGCTAATGGAGGCGGTGTCCGTCAAGCAGACCGAGGTCTTCGAGGCCGCGCAGTTCTTCGCCCGCACCGAAGGCATTCTGCCGGCTCCTGAATCGAGTCACGCAATCCGCGGCGCAATTAACGAAGCGGTGAAGTGCCGCGAGTCGGGTGAGGCGAAGACGATTCTCTTCGGACTCACCGGCACCGGCTACTTCGACATGACCGCCTACCAGGCCTTCAACGACGGCAAGATGAGCGATTATCTGCCGACGGATGAGGATCTTGAGCGGTCCTTCGCCAAGTTGCCGAAAATCGGGTGAAAATGCTATAATACCGCCAATGAACGCAAAGAAAATAGTACGGTTCGTCATTTGCCTTTTCGGGCTTTTGACATCAGTCTTAATCTGGGCTATGCCGGCTCCGAAAAAGACGGTCGATGCGAATGCGTTCATTGGCGGTTATCGTCCCTCGCCCGCCGACTATTCCCACCTGGGTCCGGCGGCCGAAAAACATAAGGTGCGCAGCCGCGGCAGAATGCGGTTGAAAGGCGTTGGGTCCTCGATTCCATCATCTTGGGATTCGCGTGAAAAGGGATGGGTCACGCCGGTGAGGAATCAAGGTGATTATGGAACTTGTTGGACATTCTCGACTTGTGCGTCGCTGGAGACTGCGTTTTTGCGTGCAGGCGGAGATGAGATGGACTTCTCCGAGAATCATCTCGCCACCCATGACGTCGGCTTCGGCTGGGGATACGATGATGGCGGCAACAACCAGATGGCAGCAGCGCTCTTGCTCTCGTGGCGTGATCCGCTCAATGAATACGAAGATCCGTATGCAGATCCCTATTCTTCGGTCACTTCGCCGCCTGCGTGCCATGTGCAGGACATCGTGATGTTGCCCGAGCGCACCATCACCAGCGCGAGCACTCCCGAAGAGGTTGTCTCCGCCAACGAAATACTTCAGCAGGCGGTGATGGACTACGGTGCGGTCAGCATCTGCTACTACCATTCGTATTATGGCATCAACGAGACGACTGGCGCGCATTATTATCGCAGTCCCATGCGTGTCGCTAGCGGACACGCGGTTACGATCGTCGGTTGGGACGATAATTACTCTACCAATAATTTCGTTGCTGCCTACCGTCCCCCCGCCAACGGTGCGTTCCTCATCAAGAACAGCTGGGGCGAAGATTACGGCACGAATGGCTATAACTGGATTTCCTACTACGACGAGGGACTTTGCCGCAGCGTCTCTTCCGCCTATCCGAAGCCGGAGGCGACGAACAACTACGGCCGCGTCTATCAGTACGATCCGTGCGGACAACTCAATTCGTGGAACGTCTACACCGATGCCGAGGACTTCGCGCGCGGCGGCAAGACCAACTGGAGTGCCAACGTCTTCGTGTCCGCGGCAACCGGAATTGTCGAGTCGGTCGGGTTCTATGCGCTTTCCTACGATACCGCGTATGAGATTCGCGTCTACTCCAATTGCCGCGGAGCGTCCCCCGCGACCGGCACGCTGGTGACGAGTCAGTCCGGTACGGTGGCGAATCCCGGCTATGCGACCATTCGCCTCAACACTCCCGTTCCGGTGGGAGATCACGAGCGGTTCGCAATCGCCGTCAGCTTTACTACTCCGGGTTACGATTATCCGATCCCGGTGGAGTGTTTTACCTCCGACGGATATGGTCCCTACTACTACGTGTATGCGTATGCGGTCGCGAGCGCTGGCGAGAGTTTCCTTTCTCCGGACGGCGTCGAGTGGACGGACTTCCAGAACTTCCCCGATTCGTCCGGAACTGACAACGTCTGCATCAAGGCGTATACTCGATATGGCGCGGACGGTCCGCAAACACCGATTTCAGTCTGGGTCGATGGCGGAGCGGATCCTTCCCTCGCCGATGGCACCGAGGCGCATCCGTATCCAACGATCAGCGAGGCGTTTCTGCATGTGGTCGAGGGGGACTCCGTGCGGGTCAGGCCAGGGGTTTACAACGGCACGCTGCGCTGTCCTACGACACGTCTGAACATCGTCTCGACGGACGGCGCCAGCGCGACCATTCTCGATGCCGGCGGCAATGGAAGCTGCTTCGAGGCGGACAACAATATCGCCACGCGGCTCGTCGGCTTCACGCTTCGCGGCGGAGCGATGACTCAGTCGTATGGCGGTGGTGCGTACTGCGGGGTGCTCGACCATTGCGTGATTTCCAATTGCACCGCGCAGTCCGGTGGTGGCGCGGCGTCGTGCGATCTTATCAACTGCCTCGTGACCGGCAATACCGCGAGCTGGAATGGCGGCGGTGTCTACGAATGCAATCTTCTCAATTGCACGCTGGCCGGCAATCTTGCGTCCAGATACGGTGGCGGCGCTTATCTCAACCAGGCGCTTGCCGTCAATACGATCGTGGCGACCAACATCAGCAGTCGCGGATACGCCTATGGCAACGATGTCTATGGCAATGGATATTACACGATGATCAATACTTCTTCCGATGTCGATGTTAAATTCGCAGATGTCGCGCGCGGAGATTTCCGCCTGTCGATCGATTCGCCATGCATCGATGCGGGGGACAATTCGTTCGTCGAGAGCGAGACCGATCTCGATGGCAAGACGCGCATTGTCGGACGGTCTGTAGACCGCGGCGCTTTTGAGCGCGAGTTGTCCGCGCCCGGTTGGACCGATCCCGGAGTGACGGCCGAAGACACGGTTGAATCCGAAGCCGAGAAAGTGTCCGCCGCGATGGTTACGGAAGGTTTCCGCGAGGACACATCCGCCGCGGTGACGACATTGCCGCAGTACGTAAAGATCGCGGATTGGACCGAGCAGAAGGGCGTGGACAAGGCGGACCTCGCCGCTTCGTCACTGCCGCTCACGTCGGTGGCGCTCGGTGTAGATGAACCCGTCAGTTATGAGACTAATGATCTCAAGGTCGTGACTCTGGACCAGACGAGCGGCGGCTTCAGCTTCCAGTTGTCCGTACCTGATTACCAGCTTTCGCGCGTCAATGTGGCGATGCTCGCAAGCGCGGTGGAACTTGTGGGCGCTACGACGGTGACTGGAGATTATGAGGTCGTTTCCTCGCAATTGCAGGTCTACGCCGGCGAGCAGGGCATCGGCGTGAGCGTGACGCCGCCGACGGACGGAACCAACGGATTTTACAAGGTGAATTTGAAGTAAAGAAGATTGGAAGCAAAAGAAAATGGTTATCATCATCAAGAAGGACGCGGAGAAGACCCAGGTCGAGCATCTGAAGGCCTTGCTTCGTTCGCGTAATATCGATCCGCATGAGTCGGTGGGCTCGCTGCAGACGATCATCGGCTGCGTCGGGGACGTGGCGCATATCGATCCGGGACTCATCGAGGCGCTCGATGTGGTTGAGTCGGTCCAGCGGATTCAGGAACCGTATAAGGCCGCGAACCGCAAGTTCCATCCGGCGGACACTGTCTGCGATTGCGGCGGCGTGAAGATTGGCGGCGGACAGTTCGCGGTGATCGCGGGCCCATGCAGCGTGGAGAGCGAGGCGCAGATCGTCGAAGTCGCGAAGGCGGTAAAGGCCGCCGGCGCGACGCTCCTTCGCGGTGGCGCGTTCAAGCCGCGCACTTCGCCGTATGCCTTCCAGGGACTCGGCAAGGAGGGCATCGATCTCTTGTCCATCGCCAAACGCGAGACGGGACTTCCGATTGTCAGCGAGCTTATGGATTTCGCCGATATCGAGTGTTTCAATGATGTGGACGTCATCCAGATCGGCGCGCGCAACATGCAGAACTTCAACCTCCTCAAGGAAGTCGGTGCGTATACGAAAAAGCCGATTCTCCTCAAGCGGGGCATGAGCGCTACCTTGCAGGAACTCTTGATGAGCGCCGAATACATCATGGCTTCGGGCAATCCGAACGTCATCCTCTGCGAGCGCGNNCGCGGCATCCGCACGTTCGAGACCGCGCTCCGCAACACGCTCGATCTCGGCGTGGTGACGCTTCTCCATCGCCTCTCGCATCTGCCGGTCGTGGTCGATCCTTCGCATGCTACGGGACACGCCTTCATGGTCGATTCGGTTTCGGTCGCGGCAACGGCGATCGGGGCGGACGGACTCATCATCGAGGTCCATAACGATCCCGCGCACGCCCGCTGCGATGGCGCGCAGAGTCAGACGCCGGCGATGTTCGCGGACACGATGCGCAAGGTCATGAAGGTGAGGAGCGTCTTATGAAGGAGCTGAAGGATCTGCGGTGCGAGATCGATGCGATTGACGATGACCTCGTGTCGCTGCTCGAGAAGCGCCTCCAGGTGGCGGATGAGGTTGCCGAGGCGAAGCGAGTCGCCGGCAGTGTCGTTTCCGATCCGAAGCGCGAACGCGAGATCCTCACTTCGATTTCGGAACAGGTTGATCCTGAATTCGCCCGTGCCATCCGCTACGTCTATTCAACCCTGTTCGTAGTTTCCAAGGCGCGGCAGCGTCTCAAGATCGACAACGAAGGCGATTTCGCGTCGACGCTGAAGTCGGAGCTTATCAAGAGACCTGACATCGAAATCGCGGTGGTCGGTATGGGACTGATCGGCGGCTCGTTCTTCAAGTCGTCCGTCCGCGTCGGTTTCAAGGTTCACGGACTTCACCATCGCGATGAAACCGGTTTCGAGAATGCCGATCTCATTCTCGTCTGCCTGCCGCCGGAGGCAATCGTCACCTGGATCGAAACCCATTCGCCGCGCTTCCGCAAGGGTGCGACGGTGGTGGATATCTGCGGCGTCAAACGCACGATCATGCGCGACCTTGCCGGGATTGCGAGGGACGGCTGGCATTTCATCGGCGGACATCCGATGGCGGGCCGCGAGGTCTCGGGCTTCGCGAACTCAACGGACGATCTCTTTGTCGGAGCATCGATGATCTTGACGCCGTTTGCGGATACGCCTGCCGAGATTCTTGATATGCTCAAGGATTATTTTGCCGCGGTCGGTTTCGCCGAGACGGTTCTTTCCTCTCCCGAGCGGCACGATGACATGATCGCCTTCACGAGCCAGCTTTGCCACGTGATCGCCACGACCTACTCTCGCGATGAGCGCGTGCGGGACGCCATCGGCTTTTCCGCCGGTAGCTATGCGAACATGACGCGCATCGCCACCCAGGATCCGTCCGTCTGGCGTTCGCTCTATGCCGAGAATCGGGACTCGCTGGTCGAGGTGATGGACTCTTTCATCGCGCGATTTACCGAGATGCGCAACGCCATTGCCGACGGAGATTCAGCAGCTGTCGAACGTATGATTGCCGAGGGCGCCGCGGCAAAACGCGAGGAACTCTTGGCACGTAAACGAGGTGACGAAAATGTTTGAACACCGTCCTTTCGGAAACCATCTCCACCTGACTGTCCGCGGCGCCTCCCATGCGTCCGCCATTACCTTCAAGCTCGAGAATTTTCCCGCGGGAATTCACATCGATCGTGCGGAGCTTGAGAAGCTGATGGAGCGCCGCGCGCCTGGACGCGACGATCTTTCCACCCAGCGCAAGGAAGCGGATCGCGTCGAGTTCGTTGAAGGCGTCGTTGCGGACCGCACCACGGGCGCGCGCATCGTCGGACGCATCGCCAACAACGACTGCAGATCGTCCGACTACGGCTCCGAGCGCACCGTGCCTCGGCCAGGTCATGCGGACTTCGGACAGTGGGTCGAACATGGCCGCATTCCCGCTGGCGGCGGCAGCAACTCCGGTCGTCTCACCGCTGCGATGTGTGCCGCGGGCGGACTCTCCCTCCAATGGCTTTCGCGTCAAGGCGTTTCGGTTGCGGCGCGCATCGTTGAGATCGGCGGTAAATCCGAGGACTTCGAAGAGACGATTCTTTCCGCGCGTAAAGATGGTGATTCCGTCGGCGGCGTCATCGAGTGCGAGGTGAAGGGACTGCGTCCCGGCCTCGGCGGTGCGATGTTCGCGGGACTCGAGTCCGAACTTTCCGCGGCGCTTTTCGCGATTCCCGGAGTGAAGGGCGTCTCGTTCGGCAACGGTTTTGCGTCCGCATCGCTCCGCGGCAGTGAGAATGACGATCCGTTCGTCATGGAGAACGGCACGATCGTCACCCGCGGCAACAATCACGGCGGACTACTCGGCGGACGCACCAGCGGCATGCCGCTTCGCTTCACTGTCGCGCTCAAGCCAACGCCGACGGTTTTCAAGCCGCTTGAAAGCGTGGACCTCGCAATGGCGAGCAGCGCGATTTCGGCGATGAAGGGACGTCACGATCCGTGCATCGTCCGCCGCGCCGTGCCGGTCGTTGAGGCGCTTGCGGGATTCGTACTTGCGGACGCGATGCTTGCCGAGCGTGCGGCGCGCTCGCGCATCTCACTTACGCTGACGGGTCCGACGCTGGCGAATAATCTCGAGCAACTCGCCTCGCAACGGCTTTTTACCGATCTCGTCGAGCTGCGTGTTGACCTCTTGTCCGATCCCGAGACCGATGAGATCGCCGCGTTTCTGAAGTCGCTGGCGATGCCGGCGATCGTCACTTACCGATTGAAGGCCGATGGGGGAGCGTACATAGGCGACGATGAGACGCGGACGAGGTTCTTCCGCGGATTGCTGAAGTCCGGTTGTCTTGATCGCGGTGAATTCTATTTCGATTTTGAGGACGGCTTCCGCAATGCGGAGCTCGAGGAGATGACGCGCGCTCACGGCGTTGGAATCATCCGTTCCGCGCACTTCTTCGGTCCGATGAAGGAGAGCGTCGCCGCGGTTTGCCGCCGCCTCACCGAAGGTACGGATGAAATCGCCAAGGTTGCGTTCATGCCTGAGTCCGCGGCGGAAGTAGGAAGGGTCTTTGCGGAGGCAAGCGAACTTGAGAACGTGCCGCATGTCATCTGCGCGATGGGTTCCATCGGTCTCGCTTCGCGTGCGCTGGCGGCGCGGACCGGTTCAATGTGGACGTATTGCTCGTGCGGGGCGCTTGGCGAAATAGGACTCGTCTCGCCGTTTGAACTCGTGCGTACTTACCGCTTCCGTACTCAGACGAAGGACTATTCGCTCTACGGCGTGACCGGTTGGCCGCTCAAGCGGACGATGAGTCCTGAACTTCATAATTCGGCGTTTCTCATTGAGGATGCGGATGCGGTGATGGCGCCTTTTCCGGCGGCGACTGCCGCGGACGCGATTGCCGTACTGCGTGATACCGGCATGCGGGGTATGGCGGTGACGATTCCGCACAAGGAATCGGTGATGCCGCTTCTCGATGAGATCTCTCCGGAAGCGCGCGAAATCGGAGCCGTTAATACGATTGCGGTGAAAGACGGCAAGCTTGTCGGTTACAACACCGATGCGGACGGCTTTTCGGCGGCATTGACCGCGTTTCTCGGACGCACCGATCTAAGCGGAACGAAAGTCGCGGTGCTCGGTGCGGGCGGGGCTTCGAAGGCAGTGGTGTTCGCGCTCAAGCGACTTGGTGCCGAAGTGGAGATTTTCCATCGGCGCACTCCACCTGCGGCGACTTTTGAGGTCCTTGTAAATGCGACTCCGGTCGATCCGATTCCTGATTACGTGTTTTCGGGACGCGAGGCCGTCTACGATCTGGTGTATCAGCCCGAGGTGACGCCGCTCATGGCGCGTGCAAAGGCGGCGGGATGCAGGGTTGAGAACGGACTTTCAATGCTGATGGCGCAAGCGCGAGGTCAGCGGAAAATTTGGGAGGTTGGAGAATGACGGTGTTTCTTTACGGTCCCCCGGCTTCAGGCAAGACCACGTTGGGACGCCGCCTCGCTTCGGCGATCGGCGGTGAGTTTACCGATCTTGATGAAGCCATAGTTGCCTCGGCCGGCAAGCCGATTCCTGAAATTTTCGCCGAGTCGGGCGAGGCGGTTTTCCGCAAACTCGAATCGCAGGCGCTCGAACAGGTCTCAGCGGCAGTCGGGAAGTTCGCCAGGTCCGTGGTCGCGCTTGGCGGAGGTACGCTCCTTGATGAGAAGAATCGTGCGCTTTGCGAACGCGTCGGTTCGGTGATCTGTCTTGAGGCGCCGAATGCGGACGAACTCAAGCGCCGGTTGGAGAAGGACGGACGAAATCGTCCCCTCGGTGACAAGTCGGTGGAAAGGGCCGCGCATTATTCCTCGTTTCCGGCGCGTCTTGCCGCGTCCTTCGATCTCGAAAATTCGCTCGTGCTCGTCGGACGTGCAATCGCTCCGACGTTTCTCGAGGGTCTTCCATGTGTGGTGGATGAGAATGTCCGTCGTCTTCACGGAGAGCGACTTTCGCGAGTTGTCGATGTCATTCCATCAGGAGAAACGCACAAGACGATCGCCACCGTCACCGGTATCTGGCAGTCGCTCGCGAAGGCGGGACTCGGACGCCGCGACACGGTTGCCGCGGTCGGAGGTGGCGTTACCGGCGATCTCACCGGATTTGCCGCGGCTACTTTCATGCGCGGCATTTCGTGGGTCAACGTGCCGACTACGCTCCTTTCGATGGTGGACGCTTCGACGGGCGGCAAGACCGGATGTGATCTTCCCGAAGGCAAGAATCTCGCGGGCGCTTTCCATTCGCCGCGGCTCGTGGTGATAGATGCCGATTTTCTGAAGACGCTGCCCTCCGCGATTCTTCGGGACGGACGCGCTGAGATGATCAAGCACGAACTCATCGGCGGACGACAGTGCGGTGTCGAGAAGGGCGAGACGGTGGGTCCCGAGGCGATTGCGGAGAATCTCGCGGTAAAAGTCGGGATCGTACGAGAAGATCCTTTCGAGCGCCTCGGCAAGCGCATGCTGCTCAATTGCGGACACACTGTCGCGCATGCGGTGGAGAAGCTTTCGGACTATACGATAACGCATGGCGAGGCGGTGGCGATCGGATGTGTCGAGGAGGCGCGGCTTGCCGAGCGGATGGAGCTTGCGCAAGCGGGCTGGGCGGACGAAGTCGCTGCCGTTTTTGCCGCGGAAGGGCTTCCGACCGCCTTGCCGGACGGCATGGACTGGTCCAAACTCAAGCCGGTGATGCGCGGCGACAAGAAGCGCTCCGGTGATGTCGTCACTTTCGCGATGCCTTGCGGATGGGGCGATACGCGGCTGGTGAAGGTCGATCTTTCGGAGAGCGCGACATGACGACGATTGCCAATGGACCTCGCCGCGGCCTGGTAAAAGCGCCGCGTTCGAAGTCGCACGAGCATCGTCTGCTCATTGCGGACTTCCTGTCGGGAGATTATTCGCGACTCGTCGACCACGACGGAGATTCGGACGACATCGTCGCCACCAAGCGTTGTCTCAGAGCCCTCAGCGCCGATGATCCGATGCCGCTTCTTGACTGTGGCGAGAGCGGCTCGACGCGGCGGTTTCTCGCTCCGATTGCCGCGGCACTGGGCAAGAAGCCGGTCTTTAAGGAATCCGGACGCCTTGGTTCGCGTCCGAACCTCGTTTATGATGAATTGAAAGCGGGGGAGTTCCGCCTGGAAGGGGACGTATCGTCGCAGTTCGTGACGGGACTGCTCTTCGCGCTGCCGCTTCTTGAAGGCGATTCGCATATTCGCTTCAATAGTCCCCTCCAGTCGCGCGGATATGTCGATATGACATTGCGCGTTCTGTCCGGAGCCGGCATTTTCATTTCGCTGGATGAAGACGGCTTTGGCATTCCCGGCGGGCAGGTCTATCATTCTCAGAAGGACGTTGCGGTGGAAGGGGATTGGTCGGGCGCGGCGTTCTGGTATGGTATGAACGCACTCGGCAGCGAGGTCCTTGTCGAAGGACTCGATCCGAAGTCCGCTCAGCCCGATCGCGTGGTTGTCGAGCACTTGAGGAAGATCACCACGGGATGGACCAACGAGACTGTCGGCCTCGACGTCTCCTCGTGTCCCGACCTCTTCCCGGTGCTTTCGGTAGTCGCGGCAGGCACGCCCTTGAAGACGATCTTCACCGGCACCAAGCGTTTGCGGCTCAAGGAGTCCGATCGCATCGCGGCGATGGCGGATGTTCTCGGCCGGTTCGGCGTCAAAACGGAGGCGGAGGAGAATTCCTTTACCGTGCACGGATCCGAGCGTCCGTTCTCTGGTGGCGAGTTCTCCTCGTTCGGCGATCACCGCATTGCGATGTCGATAGCCGTCGGCGCGACCCATGCCTCGTCCCCGATGAAAGTCGACGACATCGCCTGCGCCGCCAAGTCCTATCCCGATTTCTTCTCCGACTTCAGTCGTCTTACCTGACACGCCTGGGAATTATGGTATAATACCGACTATGAATACGCTTGTACTTCTGTTGTCCGCGGCGATTCTTGCGCCGATTCACGAGGTTGCACCGGTTCCTTGCGAAACCGAGGAGATGGCGATTGAGGTCGCTCGCTCGTTCCGTCCCCCGGAAACCTCCCGCTGGGTGATGAAGCTCGGCAAGGTGTGGGATGGCAAGCAGGCGCGCGTCGAGCGCTTTCGTCGTCCCTGGAGCTGGCGACTGAGGCGCACCGCCATCCGCTTCGAGGCGGTGGCAGCCGACTTCAAGGTCACGGTCAACGGCAAGGCGACCGGTGAATCGAAGGGTTTTCACGGGGTCGTCGAGTTCGACATCACCGATGCGCTCAAGTGGTTCGGCGAAAATACTATCGACATCCGCACGGGCGATCCGCTCGGCGGCAATCAGACCGTCTTCCGCCGCATCCTCCTCGTCTCGACCTCGCGCAAGTCGCCGAAGCTGTTGCGCGCCGAGACCTCGATCAAAGGTGACTATTCCGCTGCGACTTTCCGGATTGTCGATGAGAAGGGCAACGAGCTCAAGCGCCGCGAGGTGCCGAATCCGCAGTTCTGGTCGGATGAAACGCCGACCTTGTGCATGACGCCGATCGAGACGAAGTACGGTTGGTGGAAGTTCAGTGGCATCGAGTACCGTGCGATCATGTTCGGCCTCGTCCGTTCCGAGGTCGAGGACGGAAAGCTCCGCCTGAACGGATCGAAGATCAAGCTTAGGGTCGCGAAAAAGGGTGCCTTCACGCCCGGTGCGAAGGGACGCTCCACATCGCCTTCGGGGCTCGCCCAGGACATCTATTCTCTCAAGTACATGAACTTCAATGCCGTCCTCGCGAAGGACATGCCGAAGATCGATCAGTTCTACGATTTCTGCGATCGCGACGGACTCATCGTGCTTGCCGCGAAGGATGATGTCGTTCCTGCGGGGCACGCCTCAGTGATGCCGCTTGAAGGTCTTGAGTTCGAGGCGATCGAAGTGCCGCGGGGACGCAAGGAGATTGAGGAACTTCGCAACCATCTCGCGCAGGTCGAGATCGGCAAGATTCGCAACGGCCTCGTCAAGATCGAGAACAAGATGAAGTTCCTCGATCTCGAGAAGTTCGACGGTTGGACCTGCGTAAACGAGAACGGCAAGGACGCGCTCACGGGCAAGGATCCCGAGGTGAAAAAACTTGCCGCCTGCGCGCCTGGTAAGGAGATGAAGCTCGATCTTTCCGCTTATGCCGGCAAGCGCTTTACGCTCCAGTTGCTCAAGGACGAGGACGTGGTCGTGTCGAGGACCTTTGGTTCGTCCTCCTCGAAATAAGTGAAGCCGGGCTTTTCAGTTGGAGCGGTGACGAGATTTTACGTCCCGCTTCTGTTTCAGGCCTTTTCGCAGTCCCTGACCTATCCCTTGGTCGCGGGTGTCGTCACGCACGGCGTCCACGGTGTCAATGCGCTCACCGCCTTCAGTCAGGGACTGATGATAATGTTCATGATCGGCGCGATCGGCGGGGGACTGGTCACGACCGGCATGGTCTTCGCGCGCACCTGGTTCGGCTACGTATCGTTTCGCCGTCTCAATACGCTGATGATGTCCGCACTGCTCGTCCTCCAGTGCGTGCCGGCGATCTCTCCTTTCAACCGCTGGCTTTTCGAGGGATTCTTCGCGCTCTCGCCGGAGCTTGCAGAGATTGCCCGGTGGACGCTCGTGGGCGGCGTGGTGATGAACGGACTCTTCTTCCTCCGCAACGTGCCCATGGTCGTGCTTTTCAACAATTACGAAAGCGGCAAGGCCAATGTCGCTACGATCGTGCGCATCATCGTCACGCTCGCGCTTTCGGTGGTCCTGCCGCGGATGGGACTCGTCGGTCCGGCCTGGGGACTTTTCGCGCTTACTGCCGGAGTTGCGGTAGAGACCTTTCTGACTTTCGTCTACGCGCGGCCGTTCGTCGCCAAATTGCCCAACTGTCCGGGTCCCAACGGCTCCTCTTCGGAGGCGGCGCATCCTTCGATCATTTCGCTTACTTGGGAGCAGTTCCGCTTTACGATGCCTTTGTCGCTCGGCGGCTTTCTGCTGATGCTCTCGCCGCTCATCATCGCGGCGTTCGTGGGACGTTCCGCCAATGCCGCGGACATGCTGGCGATCCATTACGTGACGCTCGGCGTTGCCAATCCCGTCGCCTATGCCGCGCTGCGTATGCAGACCGTGTCCATCCAGTTTCCAGCCGAATACGAAGGGGACCGCCGGCTGCTTGTTTATGCGATTGTCGCCGGCGCGGCGCTCGGAGTGGTGCCGCTCGTCTTTTCCACAAGCCTGCTCGGCAACTGGTATTTCGGCGTCTATCAGAACGTGCCGCCGCGCATCCTCGGCACTGCGCGACTTGCGATCTTCATCTACTCGTTCATCTGCATAATCCATGCGGTTCGCGGACGCATCGAGGGCATCGCCGCCTTTCGGAAGTGTCCGAGCGCGATCATGTGCGGACAGATCGCCTACACGACCGGACTTTTCGCCACCTGTGCGGTCCTGCTTCCGCTCGGTCTTCCCGGCTGGCTAATCGCCGTCTCCGCCATCTTCATCGCCCCGATCTGCACCACCATCGCCGTCTACTTTCGCATCGCGCGGTAGGGCGCGCTCCCCGAGCGCGCCGCGTGGACGCGATGGTCCCCATCGCGTGATATAGGTGTAGGTGTAGAGTGAAGTATGAATGAGGAATGAGGAATGGCGGAATGAGGAATGAGGAATGAGGAATGAGGAATGAGGAATGAGGAATGGCGGAGGGTTAGATTTCCGCGTTTCAAACGCTTGCCCAGGGGAGTCGCTCGCTCCGCGAGCGACTATTCCAAGCAATTCCCCATCCTTCGCCTGTCGCGGAGCGACAGGCACCTCTGTGTTCCGCCGCCTCTTCGCCTACCGTTTAAAACCTAACCGTCCATTCTACACCTACACCTTTTGTCTACACCTAATTTCCTTCGCCTTCCCTCTCCCTCTACTTTCTACATCTCTACTTTCTCATCTCTCGCCTCTCCCATTCCTTTTTCACTTTTCCTTCTCGAGCCCTTTTTCCTTCTCGAGCCCTCGGGGACAGACCCTGGAGCCCTCCGGGGACAGACCCTGCACGACCCTTGTAAATATTGGCTTTCGTGCGTGCTGCCAGGTTTGGACCGGGCGTTTTCGATGGTCGGTACCTGACGTTTTTGATGTTGGTATCTGCCTTTTAGATTTCTCAAGAATTTCGCCAGGAAATCTCAAGGAATCTTGAGGAATCTCAAGGAATCTTGAGAAATCTCAAGAAATCTTAAGAAACCTCAAGAAATCTTGAGAAACTTGAAGGGATTTCTTTAGGACTTTTTGTGGGTGAAAATGAGATAATATGACCCGTGCGGCGGACAATGTGCGTTTTGCCGCTTTCAACGCAGAAAATCAAGGAATAACGAAAGGAATACGGGTCATGGCCAGAAACAGACGAATCGAATCGGATAGCGCGGCGAATTATCATATCGTCTCGCGATGCAACAACAGGAGTTTCCTCTTCTCGGACGGGAAGCTGAAGGATCGTCTTGCGGACATTCTAGTCCGCACGGCGACGTTCTCGGGCGTGGCGATCAAGGCCTCATGCATCATGGATAACCATTTCCATATCGTCGTGCACGTCCCGAAACCGGATGAGGAACTCACTATGGATGAGATCATTCGGCGGATTGCCGTCTTGAAAGGACCTGCCGCGGCGGATATTCTTCGTAAACGCTGGGCGGGACTCGGTGAAGGCGCTCTCGAATCCCGGCTCGACGGCTGGCGGAAGCGTATGCATAATCTCCACGAATTCGTGAAGACGTTCAAGGAACTCGTCAATATCGCCTATAAGG
>DCIL01000006.1 GCA_002315875.1 Verrucomicrobia bacterium UBA1727
AAACCGTCCACCGCGCCTTCCTCGCCATCTCTCCGGCCTCGCTGATCAACGGATGTCGATACTTCTCCTTCAGCTCCGCGGTGACCTTCGCGTCGTACTCGTGATGATGATCACCCGACTTCGGCCACTCGTTCCTGTCCTCGAGAAAGATGTCCAGTCGCGGATACGAACGAAACACGCCCTTGGTGCCGGCGATGAGATTGAGGCGCGAATAGGGACGCGGCGAAGTGACATCGTGCTGCAAAACGATCGTGCGTCCTTTTGCTGTGCGGATCGTGGTCACGTTCATGTCCGCCATCGCAAATCGTTCGTTACGGAGCGGATTGTCCGCGGAAAGCGTCGCCGCGGCAAACGCTTCGTATCCGCGCTGAACGCCGTCCACCGAAACGAGATAGTCGAAACGATCGCCGCGATTGATGCCCATGTCGAGGGCGATCGGACCGAGTCCGTGAGTGGAGTAGTAGTTGCCGGCGTGAACCTCGTTCCAATGGTTGCGCCAACGCTCCCACTGCGTGTCGTTGAAGACCTTCCAGCGACGGTCATGAATGTAGCCGCCCTCGCCGTGAAGAAGCTCTCCGAGCATTCCGAGCCGACAGAGATTGAGCGCGAGGAGTTCCTCTTCTCCGTAGCAGCAATTCTCCAACTGCATACAGTGGACCCGGGTTTCTTCAGCGGTTTCGACAAGCTCCCAGCAATCATCGACAAACAAGGCGCTCGGCACCTCGATCAAGGAATGCTTGCCGGCCCTCATCGCATAAACGGCCACCCGCTGATGTGCGCTCCATGCCGTGCAATTGTAAACGACATCGACCGCACTTGAATCGCAGAGCGCCTTGTAGGAATCCACTTGGCCTCCGAAGACGTATGGACGCATTCCGCCCGCCTTCTCAACTGCCGCGGCAGCCGCCTGCGCGTATTCGACACGAAGATCGCAGAGCGCGGTGACCGTCACCCCGGGAACCTTCAAAAGCCGAAGCGCGGCACTTGATCCGCGCATGCCGAGACCGACGATGCCGACCCGAATTCCGTTCTTCATCGGCGCACAACGGAAATTGCGCATCGGTGCGCCCTCGACTGCCGACAGAGTTTCACAGCCGGCAACCGCCCCCGCGCCGAGCGCGCCGACCGCCTTCAAGAACTCTCGACGATTAGTTTTCATAAACGGTTTGTCAAGGCTTGTTACCGTTGCATCAGCTCCAGGAAATCCGGCGGGATGGGCATCACCTCAAAGTCCTTGAACCACATCTCGGTGGAAGAGGAGCCGTGAAGCTGGAGGCCAAGTTTGCCTGCCTTCTCCGCGAGCGGATCCACGATGTCGAACATCTCAAAGCCGTTAAGCCGATTGACGATGCGGTCACCGACGGCTACGGTCGATACCGTGTTCCAACCGGTAGCGTGGCGCGCCTTGCGTCCGAGCTCGTCGTTCTTCGCCACCCAGCCGCGACCTTTCGAAGTCTTTCCCTGGGTGTGCCACAGCGCACCATCCTTCTCATTGCCGGCGATTTCGTTCTGAAAGCCCTTGAGCGTCCAGGGAATATCCTCCTCGGCCGCGCGGAAATAGAGCGCAGAGTTGCCGCCGTTGATGCGCCAGGTCACACGCGCGACAAAGTTGTCGTAATCGGCGTCGGTGATGACGAGCCCATCCTTCTTCTGGTCCTTATTCTGTACACCCTTAAGCACCTGCTCTCCATTGAGATCGACAAACTTCCAATTCTGCGGAAGCACAAAGTGAGTGCCGTCGGTGCGCCACTTACCGTTGTCGTTGACGAAGAACTTCTTCCAGGGAGGAGAGGGAGGAAGCTCCTTGATGCGAATGTTGCGCCAGTGGGCCTCACCGGAATTGCCGCAATGAATCTGCAGTCCGAACACGCCCTTGCCACGAGCGTCGTCCATGATGTCCGCCACCTTCTTGCCGTTGATCCAGGTCTTGATCGACGGACCGACACACTGCAACTCAAGCGTGTTCCACCCCTGCTTGCAGAATGTCGCGTAGGCCGACGCGAGCCGGTCTGCTGGCGTGGTATCGAGGAAGATCATGCCGCACTTGTAACCGCGACCGTTCTCATCGTATATACGGCCGGTACGGTCAGAATCGACACACATCTCGACCTGATAGCCGTAGATTTGCTCCTTGGAAGGATTTGGCTTCCACGGACGTCCGGCCGAGCGGAATTGGAGTCCCGAATTGCCGGAGATGATTTTGAAGTCAAGTTTGATGATGAAGTTCTCGTATTCCCTTTCGGTGCAAAGGAAGGTGTTAAGCCCCTTCGTATTCGGATCGAACCTACCCACGATCTCGCCGTCCTCGACCGCGTAGGTGGCGCCACCACCACGCACCCGCCAACCATTCAGCGTCTCGCCATCAAAGAGGCGCGTAAAACCGTCCTCGACGACGCTGTTGAAGGAATGACAACCCGCCGCGCCTACCAGACACGCCGCCAAAAAGCACTTCACATTATTCATAATGGTCGTATTATATCACAATCACGCTGCACCGACAAGGCGATATCCATGGCTTGCGTATGCATCGACCAAAAGTCCGCCACACGCATCTCCACAGCCGCACGCATTTACACGACCGCCCACATTTCCACAGCCGCACACATCTCCACTGCCGCCCACGCCCGTGACCGGCCGAGCGACTACTGATTTCGCCGCGAAACACGCTCCGAAAGACATCGTCGCCTTCCGAACAAACGCCGCGCTGCCGAAAATCACCCCCTGCGACATCTGCCTCACGCGCCGCCTCACCCACTCCCCTCCTTCGGGGACAGACCCCGCATGAGGGCTGTTTTCATTGGCTTTCGATGCGTTCTTCGTGCTCCAGCGATACTCCTCTGCCCGGCGAACGATCCCGGCGCGAATCGGATTGTACTCGACATAGCGAATGCACGCGGCGAGGTAGCGTCCGTCCTCAATAAGCGTCGAGTGGTAGCGGCCCTCGAATAGTGTTCCCGTATGTCCTGTTCCGTCCTTGTGTCCAGTTCTGTCCTTGTGCCCCGTTTCGTCCTTATAGGCGATATTGACGAGTTCCTTGAACGTCTTCACGAATTCGTGGAGATTATGCATGCGCTTCCGCCAACCGTCGAGTCGAGATTCGAGAGCGCCTTCACCGAGTCCCGCCCAGCGTTTCCGAAGGATATCCGCCGCGGCAGGTCCTTTCAAGATGGAAATCCGCCGAATAATCTCATCCATCGCGAGTTCCTCTTCCGGTTTCGGGACATGCACGACGATGTGGAAGTGGTTGTCCATGAGGCAAGAGGCCTTGATCTCCACACCCGAGAACGCCGCAGTACGGACGAGAATGTCCGCAAGACGATCCTTCAGCTTCCCGTCCGAGAAGAGGAAACTCCTGTTGTTGCATCGCGAGACGATATGATAATTCGCCGCGCTATCCGATTCGATTCGTCTGTTCCTGGCCATGACCCGTATTCCTTTCGTTATTCACTTGTTTTCTGCGTTGAAAGCGGCAAAACGCACATTGTCCGCCGCACGGGTCATATTATCTCATTTTCACCCACAAAAAGTCCTAAAGAAATTCCTTCAAGTTTCTTAAGATTTCTTGAGGTTTCTCAAGATTTCTTGAGATTCCTCAAGATTCCTTGAGATTTCCTTGAGAAATTCTTAAGAAATCAAAAAGCCGAAACGTCAGATACCAACATCAAAAACGCCAGGTACCGACCATCGAAAACGCCCGGCCCAAACCCGGCAGCACGCACAAAATCCAATATTAACAGGGGTCGTGCGGGGTCTGTCCCCAAAGTTTAAAAGCCAATATTTATAGGGGTCGTGCGGGGTCTGTCCCCAAAGTTTCAGGGGTCGTGCGGGGTCTGTCCCCAAAGTTTAATTAGCGGACGAGGAGGATGGTGCCGAGCTTGAGCAGGCGGAGCTGGTTGTTCTTGGTGCTCAGCTTAAAGCCGCTGGGGATGGTCCAGCCGTCAGTACTCGCCGGGAGCACCAGCGAACCACCGGTGGCAACAACCATCTCGCCATACTTCGGCTTGTTGCCAGTCAGCGTAATCGTCAGATTTGTCGGCAAGACGAGCGCACCGGTCGTGGCAATAGTCGCGGTCTTCGGAATGTCCGCATTGTGCACGATGGTCGCGCCGTCATCAACCACAACATCATTTGCCGCGCCCGAAACCGAGCCGCCCTTGAGCACAACTCGTCCCTTCGCAAACGAGCTATTGAGCTTGGTCTCACCGCCCTTCACTTCGACATCACCCTCGAAGTTCGCCGCGTTGGCCGAGGACAGATCTGCCGCGGAAGTGAACGTAAGACGTCCCTTGCCGCTAATCGTACCCGACAAGGTTCCGCCACCGGCGGTGAGCGAAGAATCAAGACCGATTTCAACTGCGCCCTCAGCGCTCAGTGATTTCACCGCGTTGCCGGTGCCGACAGCGCGCAGCGTCGCGCCGGAATTCACCGTGACCACGCTGTTCGTGAGCTGTCCGCTCTCATCGCCATTCTCAAGCGACCGCGCCAACAGCGCCACCTGATCGGCGGTAAGGCAGCAGTTCGTCCAGACCCGGAAATCGTCCACATACGAACCTGCGCGACGACTGGCCGTCGTCTGATCCTTTTGATTGGGATAGTCTCCGAAATTGAACATGTTCGGCGTGATGTTAAGCGCAGCCGCCGAGCTGGTAACGTACGCTCCGTCACGATACGCCTTGATCGTAGTGCCATCGTAGGTAACGACAATGTGCGCCCAACTAACAACCGAATCAACTTTCCCAGGATTATTCTGATCAGTAATCAGAAGGCTCACCGAAGACTCTTTTACCCTGCTCCAGTTAACGGAATTATAGCGACAAGCAGAAGAAAACCCAATGCCAATAAACTTATTAGCAGTGGCAGTATCACCCAGACTAAATGTGTGGCTATACTCAGGGGCGTCATAAATCTGATAGCGGAGTGAAATCGTAAACTTCTGGCTGCCCGAGGGGAACGGATAGGGATCACCGTCCTTGATTTTGAAGTTGCGATCTGCCGACTTAAGATCGACACACTTCCCATACGCGCCTGTACGCGTTGCGGGAACAACGGTGGTCGTGCCGCCATTGACGAGTTCAACGCCTCCGATTTCATCGATGAGGTCCTTGTCAAAGGTCCATTTCGCCGCGGGTGTCGGCAATGCTCTCGCCTCATTTACGCGGCGAACACGCTTGTATTCTTCTTGGATTCGCGCTTTCGTCCAGCTGCCGTTGGCAATGATAAGCTCGTCCATGCCACCGCAGAATCCTCGGCCCCATCCATCCTTACCGCCAATCTGCATCGAGTTATTTGATATGTACAAGTCATGACTATTGTCCGTATAAGCTCCACCAAGTTCACCATCAATCCAAATTGAAATCTTATGGAGCTCATGAACACAGACGATATGGTGCCAATTGCCATCTACAATGGATTTCTTCAGCGTGATCGACGGATTGTCATTATAGCCCCTTATCCGCTCGTCAGTACCATTTTTGTAGAACTGAAGCAGCAGGAGCTGATACTTGCAAAGAGCACCATCTGTGCCAGGCCAGCCGCCCATATTGAAGAAGTGACCATTACCAACCCGGTTGGTATTCGCCGGCTTGAGCCAGACGCTGACTGTGAAATTCGTAGGATCAATCGTCCGCCACCAAGCGTTATAGCCAGTTACGTTGTAATCGATGTAAGCGTGGCAAACGGAAGAATTGGTGTTAAAGAAAATGGAATCATCATAAACACCAGAGAAGTCCGCCTTGACCGGCGCAATTTGTCCAGAAGTAGTATACTTACTCCACTTCACTCCCGCGATCTTATCGGTAAGCAAGGCATCGCCCGTACCGTCAAACGACCAATAGGCGACGATGTCATCGGCATAATCAATCGGGCGCTTCAACTCGAGCGTGCCGGCGTTGACCGTGGTAGTTCCGGAGAAACCCGGCGAACTACCGGACATCGAAAGTTTGTAGTCAGAGCCGTTCTTGACGAAATTGCCGGCACCGACGAGTCGTCCGGCGAAGCTCGTTTCGGTCGCCGAATCGGTGCCATTGAGCGTCATGGTCACGCCGGAGGGAACGCTGACATAAGTAGGCGCACCGACGCCAGCAAGGCGTCCGAACGAGGTGTTGCTGAACAAATATGCGATACCGCAAGAACGCATGCTCAAGGTGGCGTCGGACGCAATGCCGCCCGGATGCGTGGCATCAGTTCCAAACATCAGCTTTGAATTGCGGACCTCATAAGTTCCGTGCTGCGACTTGGTGCCGAGGAGCTTCCAATCACACGGCCCCATCAGCGACAATGTCGAAGATAAATCGCCGAGGAAATCGGCTTCAATGGCATTCCGGCTGGTCCCGCCGACATTAATGAGCTTATGTCCGTTCAGCTTCACTGTCGGATGCTTTCCAGATTCAAACATCAAATCCTTAACGTAGGTGTCACACTCGATGTTAAGCACCGCGTCATCATCCATAAGCTTGACACCAAGCGTACCTGCGCCAGACTCCGTTCCGCTACCAGTCGTCTCCAGTGAGAGCGTCGACGAGTAGACTTTGATTACGCCGCCCCAGGTCTCACGAGTTTTCGTCATTTTGATGACGCCGCCGCCCTTCAAGGTGAAAACATTGAACGAAGATGACCAAGGGTTTGGACCGTAACAGTTAAAATTGAACACGCAGTTGGTGTTGACAGTGAAAACCGCCGTGGAGAAGTTCTTGATGTTCTTATCCTTGGCGCTGCTGATCTTCAGCGTGTTCGTCACCGCGGAATTCGAATTGGTGATGGTGATGTCATTAATGATGATCGAACTGTCGATGGTTATCTCAGTATTGTTGGGCACATCGACGAAAAGGTAGTTATTCGTGCCAGACGTTCCCGGAGCCGGCGAGCCACCACCAACAACTTCCCAGTTGCTCGCAGTCGTCCATTTGTTGTCGCCCGCGCTTCCAGTCCATTTCAAAGTCGGATAAGCAAAGACATTAAGCGCGACTATCGCGCATAAAAACGCGGCAATGACGGCACAAAATCTCATACCAATCTCCTTCTTTTCGACTTACTACAACTTTCCCAATTGAGTTGGACTATATGCGGCTTTGGCCGCACCTCGCCCACCTTCGACAGCCGCCGGACTTACTCGCTCACCCGAACTAAACCCTTGGCGTCACTGCCGCGTAGCATATCAAAACAGACTTTCATGCGTC
>DCIL01000017.1:0-169 GCA_002315875.1 Verrucomicrobia bacterium UBA1727
ATCAGCGAGCACAAGCGCGGAAACGAGCCCCACCGACCGAAGCGGAGGCCTAAGTTATCCTGATAAGTCCGTGATTAGGGTGGACGCTCAACCGCATGGGGCAAATATGGTATAATACGCCCCATTATGAACATTGTCATTCTATTGGGCGCCCCGGGTTCGGGGAAGG
>DCIL01000017.1:186-661 GCA_002315875.1 Verrucomicrobia bacterium UBA1727
GGTACGATCGCCGGCCGTCTCGCGGCCGAGGATTCCAATCTCAAGCACGTCAGTTCCGGAGATCTCCTCCGCGGCGCGGTGGCGAAGGGCACTCCCGCCGGGCAGGCGGCGAAGGCCGCAATGGAAGCCGGGCAGCTCGTGGCCGATGAGATCATCGCCGAGATGATCAAGGACGTCATCGCCGAGACGAAGGGCGAGGTGACGATGCTGCTCGACGGCTTCCCGCGTAATGTCCGTCAGGCGGAAGTCCTTGAGGCGATCAACGCCCCGATCAAGTCAGCAGTGCTCGTGGATGTCCCCGACGAAATCATCGCCGACCGCATAGCAGGCCGCCGTACTTGCCCGAAGTGCAAGGCGGGCTATCATGTGAAGGCGTTGCCTCCGAAAGTCGAGGGCATCTGCGATGTCTGCGGCGAGAAACTGGTAATCCGCAAGGATGACAATCCCGACACGGTCAAGGATCGTCTCGTCGTCT
>DCIL01000017.1:674-9650 GCA_002315875.1 Verrucomicrobia bacterium UBA1727
GTTCTACGAGGCGAAGGGCCTTCTGAAGAAGATCGACGGCAACCAGGGTCCTGAGAAGAACGCCGCGGCCTTCAAGAGCGCGATGTAACATCGTGAAAGTTGACATCAAGTCAAAGGCGGAAATCGACCGCATGCGCGAGGCATGTCGGATGTCCGCTGAGATTCGCGACATCTGTGCCGCGGCGGTCGCTCCCGGAGTTACTACGGGCGAGATTGACGATTTGGTGGTCGCGTATTGCGCGAAGCACAACGTCAAGGCGAGCTTCTACGGCTACGAGGGCTTTCCCGGGCATCTCTGCGTTTCGATCAACGACGAGGTCATTCACGGCATTCCGTCCCATAACCGTGTGATCATGCCTGGCGACCTCGTGAAGACCGACGTGGGCATCTTCAAGAACGGTTTTCACGGCGACACTTCGCGCACGGTTGCGCTCAGCGTGACCGATCCCGATGCGATCCGCCTCGTGGAGACGACGAAGCGCTGCCTCAAGGCGGGCATCGCCGCGTGTGGTCCCGGTGTCCATCTCGGCGATGTCGGTTATGCGATTCAGCAGGTGGCGGAGGCCGAGGGCTTCGGAGTGGTGCGCGATTGGATCGGCCATGGCGTCGGGCGCACCGTTCACGAGGATCCTGAGGTTCCCAATTACGGCAAGCCGGGCACGAAGCTCGTTTTGAAGCCGGGTATGACGATTGCAATCGAGCCGATGATCACGATGACGAAGAAGGGTGAGAAGACGAATGTCCTTGAGAACGATTGGACGGTCGTCACGCGCGACCGGTGTCTCGCTGCCCATTTCGAGCATACCGTCGTGATTACCGACGACGGTTGTGAGGTTTTGACTTTGCCGGCGGACTATCCCTGAAATTCTTAAGCCCGAAGGCGCCCCGGTCGAATGGCGGCTGATTGCTTGGGAATGGATGGTCCGTCCGGCTTTTGACAGGTAACGGAGAACGAAGATGCGCAAGCTTCCATTCGATAAGGCGAAACTCGAGGAAATCGCGGCGAAATGGCCGACGCCGTTCCACATCTACGATGCGAAGGCGATTCGTGAAAACGCGAAGCGGCTGAAGAAGGCCTTTTCCTGGAACAAGGGCTTCCGCGAGTATTTTGCCGTTAAGGCGGCTCCGAATCCCTACCTCATGAAGCTTCTCAAGGAGTTCGACTTCGGCAGCGACTGTTCGTCCATGGCCGAACTCGTGCTCGCCGAGAAGGTCGGCAACATCGGCGAGGCGATCATGTTCACCGCGAATGACGTTCCGGCCGAAGAGTTCGTCAAGGCGGCCGAGCTCAAGGCCATCATCAATTTCGATGACATAACGCATTGGGACTTCTTCCGCGCTTCGGTTTCGGCGCTCGGCTTCGACTACGGCGCCGGCGTTTTCTGCTGTCGGTACAATCCCGGACCGCTCAAGGGCGGCAACGCAATCATCGGCAAGCCCGAGGAGGCGAAGTACGGTTTTACGCGCGATCAGCTTTTCGAATGCTATGCGAAGATGCGCGATGCGGGCGTGAAGCGTTTCGGACTCCACACGATGGTCGCCTCGAACGAGCTCGATCCCGACTACATCGTTGACACCGCGCGGATGCTCTTCGAACTCGTATCGGAGCTCACGCAGAAGTTGGGCATCGAGTTCGAGTTCGTCAACATCGGCGGCGGCATCGGCATTCCCTACAAGCCCGATCAGCAGGCGATGGATCTCGAGTATGTCGGCAAAGGAATCGAGAAGGCCTACAGGGAAATGATCGAAGGGCGCGGACTCAAGCCGCTCAAGCTCTATATGGAATGCGGACGCTCGATTACCGGTCCGTACGGCTATCTCGTCTCGCGCGTGCGTCACATCAAGAACACGTATCGGCTCTATGCGGGACTCGACGCTTCGATGTCCAACTTGATGCGTCCCGCGCTTTACGGCGCGTATCACGAGATCGTCGTGCCGGGCAAGGAAAAGAGCGGGGACACGTCGATCTACGATGTCACCGGGTCGCTTTGCGAGAACAACGACAAGTNNCGCCATCCAGCGCGTGCTGCCGGTTCTCGAGCGCGGCGATCTCATCGTCATCTGCGACGCCGGTGCGCACGGACACGCCATGGGCTTTCAGTATAACGGCAAGCTCCGCAGTGCCGAGTTGCTCATGGAAGAGGATGGGTCCGTCACCGAGATCCGCCGCGCCGAGACGCTCGACGATTACTTTGCGACCCTCGATTTCTCGAAGCTGTGAAAGCGCCTACCGGTAAGTCGGAGTTGCTCGCGCCGGCTGGAGATTTCCAGACCGCGCTGTCCGCTTTTGCCGCGGGTGCCGATGCCGTCTATTGCGGACTTGCCGATTTCTCCGCCCGCGCCTTCGCTCAGAACTTTTCCGATGAGGAACTTAAGCTGCTCGTGCGCTATGCCCATGCCGGAGCCGGCGACAGATCCGTCCCACGCAAGGTCTACGTCACTTTCAATACGCTCATCGACGAGGCGAATCTCGACGAGGTGATCGAGCGGCTTTCGCGTCTTGAGGCGATCGGTCCCGACGCGTTGATCGTCCAGGATCTCGGCGTTGCGCGAATCGTCCGCAAACACTTCCCCTCGCTCCAGCTGCATGCTTCGACTCAGCTCGTCGCGCACAATCTCGAGGGAGTGCTCGCGCTCAGGGAAATCGGCTTTACGCGTGCGGTCCTCGCCCGCGAGCTTTCGTATGCCGAGATCGAGTCGATCGCCAAGCGCTGCGGCGAGATGGAACTCGAAGTGTTCATCCACGGGGCGCTATGTTATTCGATTTCCGGACTCTGCCTCTACGGCGCGATGGAGAAGGGACGCAGTGGCAACCGCGGCAAGTGTCCGTACTGCTGCCGTCAGACGGTAAAGGACGAGAAGGCGGCGTATCCGTTCTCGATGAAGGATCTGCGTCTCGGTGCGGACGTGAAGAAGCTCGTCGATCTCGGCATTGCCTCGCTCAAGATCGAAGGCCGCATGAAGTCGCCTTTGTATGTCGCTTCGGTGACGAAGTGGTATCGCCAGATTCTGGACGGCGACCGCGGGACGGTCCGCGAATGCGATCTCGAGACCGTCTTTTCGCGACGCACTACCGAGCTCAGATTCGATGGCGGCGCCACCTCTCCGATCGATTCCGAATCGCTCGGTCACCGCGGCACTCCGGTCGGCACGGTCAAGAAGGTGACGAAGGACCGCGAAGGCCGCAGCTGGCTTCGCTTCCACACGTTGCGGGCGCTTGAGAAGCATGACGGACTTCAGTTCGATTCGCTGACTGATGAGGGACGCCACTTCGGGTTCGGCATCGGCGAGATGCGCGAGGCGATTTCGAGGCGCAATGTCTTTGAGGTTGCGGCCGGTGCGGATGTCGAGATTCTGCTTCCGGAGCGCCACTTCGTCCGCTCCGGCGACACCGTCTACTGCTCAATGTCCAACGCCGTCAAACGCATGTTCCCGATGCCGTCCTTCCGAGAAGGGGACTATCCGGGCGACCGTGCGCTCGAGGTCGAGGTGACGATCTCCGCATCACGTGTCACTGCCTCCGCCGCCGGAGTCGAGGTTTCGGTCGAAGGCAAATTCGAACCTGCGCGCGATTCCTCGAAGACCGCCGCGGCGGTCGAGCGAGCGTTCTCGAAACTCGGCGGCAGCGACTATCGGCTCGGAAAATTGAAAGTGACGGACGCGGATGGTCTTTTCGTTCCGGCGAGCGTCTTGAACGATTTGAGAAGATATCTCGTGGAGCGGCTCGATGATGAGTCCGAACGCGAGCGCCTGGCGAAGGTCGAACGGGCTAAGGACGATTGCCGCGAAATCATGGAATCGAATGCCGAACCTGCCGCGAGCGATTGCAACTTGCCGAAGCGCGTGATCAAGCTTCGCGAAGGTCAACCCGTTCCCCAAGGTAGCTGGGACGAAATCATCCTCTCCTCTCTTCAACTTCAACTCCCGACTTCACCTTCACCTACACCTACACCTGCACCTACACCTACGCTCCGCCTCTCCCTTCCGGTCTGGAACGGAGAACTTCAGTTCTCCCGCCTGCGCAGTCGAGTGAAATCGCTCGTTCGCGAAGGTTTTGTTCGCTGGGAATGTTCGGATCTTGCAACCCTGAGACTGCTTCGTCAGCTCGGCGTAACGGACATTACGGCGGACTGGTCTCTCTACGCTTTCAATTCCGCCGCGCTTGCGGAACTGACGCGGCTTGGTGTGAAGCGGTTTGTCGCCTCGCCCGAGAACAATTTCGAGAACCTCCAGTATCTTGCGGAGAGTGGATACGCGGTGGAATTCCTGAAGCAGCAGACTACCCCGCTTTTCATCTCGCTTCACCGTCCGGCGTCCGGCATCGGCGATGTCGGCGAGGTTTCGGTTTACGAGCGCGATGGACTCTTCATCACCGCCAAGCGTCAGGCGCGTGAGTTTAAGGTTCCGGAAGGCGCCGCAGAGCGAATCGATTTGAGTTGGGACGTTCCAGACGATGTAGGGGGAGATGCTGAATGATTCTCAAGGAGATCTTTGAGCGGGTAAGGCCGTTTCTTTGGCTCGTTCCCGGATTCCTCCTCTGGGCCGCGTTTCCTCCGTACGGAGAAAAGATCGATGTCCTCTTTGCGCTCGCTCCGCTCATCTACTTGAGCCGCACCACAAAATCCGCCAAGGTGTCCGTCCGTCGATGGTTCCTGGCGGGACTTGTCTTCTGGATCGCCACGCTCTCGTGGATGCCGGCCATAGTCAAGAACGGCGGACCCTGGCCGCTCGTCATTCTCGGTCTTGTCGGCCTTGCCGCGTATTGTGCCGCGTACTTTGCTCTCTACGGCTATCTTTCCTGCATCTTCTGGCGCTATGTTTCGCCTTCGCCTTCGCCTTCGCCTTTCCTCCGCCTCGCCGGCATTCTCCTTGTCGAGCCAGTCCTCTGGTGTGGACTGGAACTGGTGAGGTCGAGATTCCTCGGTGGCTTTTCGTGGAATCAGCTCGGGGTGGTTGCGGTCAACGGCGGCTTTGGATCTCCCGCGGCGTTCGGCGGAGTTTATCTTTGTTCCGCGGCGATCTTCCTCATCAACGGATCAATTGCCGGCATCATCGAGCGCGTGGTGGAGTCGATACGATCGCAGCGTGAGCGGCGTCCTGCGGTTGGATCGCGATTGCGGTCCTTGGAGACGGTGCTTGTCTTTGCCGCGGTCTGGGGAATCTACTCGCTGGGCGGATCTAATTCTTACGAGTCCGAGTCCACTGCGACTCCGAAGTACATCAAGGTTGCGCTCGTACAGCGGAATTTCCCGTGCGTTTTCAAGGCGAAGGAGGACAATCCCTACGAGGTCTACGGCCGGTTGCTGGACAATGTCGGCGTGCTCAAGCCGGATCTGACGGTCTTCTCCGAAAGTGCGGCGTGCGAGTTCGGTCCCGTCGATCAGCAGGGAGTCAGACGTTTTGCCGCGTTCGTGGCGGACAAGACCGGCGGCTCGGCTACGCTCATAGGCGGCACGCATTTTGCCGATGACAAGACGTACAATTCCGCCGCGCTCCTTTCCGAGGGAGAGCTGCAGATTTACGACAAGGTTCATCTCGTGCCGTTCGGTGAGTTCATTCCCGGTGACAAGTGGTTTCCTATTCTTCAGAAACTGGCGCCGGTCGGCAGCTGCACGCCTGGCGAGCCGCGGCTGCTGCGGCTCAAGGACATTCCGATCGGTGTGGCGATCTGCTTTGAAGATACCGACTCGGCGCTCGTCCGCGAGTTTGCCGCGATGGGGGCGAAGATGCTCGTCTTCATCACCAACGACAGCTGGTTCTCGCAATCCTCCGAGGCCGTCGCCCATTCGTGGCAGGCGACTGCGCGCGCGCTCGAGACGGGACTTGCGGTGGTGCGGGTCGGCAATTCCGGAGTCACTGAGACGATTACGCCAGAGGGACGCATTACCGCGCTTTTTGATGATCGCGGCAGACCGCTTGTTGACCGCGCGGGCACGATGTTCGACAGGATCAAGATTCCGGCGGACGGGTCCTTGACCTTTTACACGATTGTTGGCGATTGGCCGCTCGGGGTGGCGTTTTCGCTTCTACTGTTCCTCGGGATTTTGGTATACTACAAGCACAAATATGAAAAACGAAGATACTTGTCCATGTAAATCCGGCCGTACTTTCGGCGAATGCTGCGGACCGATCATTGCCGGCGAGGCCAAGGCCAAGACGGCGGAGGCGCTCATGCGGGCGCGTTATTCCTCATACGTGACCGGCGACGTCGAGTTCCTCCGCAGTTCCGCGGTCCAGGCGATTCGCGAGGTTTTCGACCTTGAGGCGTCCAAGGCGTGGAGCGCGCAGTCGCGCTGGCACGGGCTTGAGGTCATGCGCACCGAGAAGGGCGGCGAGAAGGATGATACCGGCGTCGTCGAGTTCCGTGCGCTTTACACGGCGAACGGCGAGTTCTGCAATCATCACGAGGTCTCTACCTTCGTGCGTGAGAACGGGGACTGGAAGTTCGAGGACGGCGAGCTCGTCGGCGAGAGGCCGGAGTTGCGCGAAGAGCCGAAGGTCGGTCGTAACGATCCGTGTCCGTGCGGCAGTGGCAAGAAGTACAAGAAGTGCTGCGGTAAGGACAAGTGACTTCCAATCCCGATTTCGATCGCTGGTACGCGGCGAAGAGTGCGCGGTTCCTGCTGGAGCCGAAGCACCGGCTTGAGACGTTCGGCAATACGCTCGTCAACTATCATCTCGTTTCGGAGGTGATGGATCGTCCCGGCAAGATCCGGGTGCGGGAGGGACGGCTCGAGGCGCATCAGCCGCTCGTCATCACTCCGAACATGTCGGAGATCGAGACCGAGGGACTGGGGGATGAGGCGCAGGCGTATCTCGAGTTCCTGAAGGAGCACGAAAAGCATCTCAGGATTCTTCGGTACGGCTATCATCTCAAGAGCGACAACTTCAACGAATACGTGCTTACCGGGTCCCTGGACGAAGTTGCCGGTCGCGTCAAGGGTGAGGTCGAGGCCTCGGGAAACGAACTTTCGGCGGTCATTCAAGGTGTGGATGAACCGTGGGACGTGGCGCTTGTGGAGCTTTGGCTCCGGGAGATCCGCCGCAGTGCCGATACGAACATCAGCGAACTTCAGCAACAGGGGAAATTGTTCTGATGAAACAGACCAAGGTTATCGCAATCGCGAATCAGAAGGGCGGCGTCGGCAAGACCACGACCGTCGTCAATCTCGCTGCGGCGCTTTCGGCGCGCAAGCGTCAGGTGCTCGTCGTGGATCTCGATCCGCAGGCGCACGCGACGCTCGGGCTCGGCCTCGAGAAGCAGGCGGGCACGTCGATTTATCCCGTGCTGCTCGGGCAGCGTCAGATTGCGGACGTCATCCAGCCCACCAAGTGGTCCAATCTCAACGTCATTCCGTCCGAAGTCGATCTCGCCGGCGCCGAGATTCAGCTCGGAGGTCTTGAGAACTGGCAGCAGGCGATCCGCAATGCCCTCGCTCCCGTGCGTGAGTCGGGTGCGTTCGATTACATCATTCTCGATTGTCCGCCTTCGCTCGGCATCGTGATGACGTCCGCGCTGGTCGCGACCGACGGCGTGCTGATTCCGATTCAGGCGGAGTATCTGGCGATGGACGGTCTTGCGCTCATCACCCGCTCGATCGAGATGGTGCGGTCGGGTCTCAACCCTGCCCTCTCGCTCAACGGCATCGTCTTCACCATGATCAATTCGCAGGCGCGGCTCACCACCGACGTGATGGAAGAGGTGCGCAACCATTTCGGCGACAAGGTCTACGAGACCACGATCCCGCGCAACGTGCGCGTGAGCGAAGCGCCGTCGATGGGGGTTCCCGTGGTCTTTCTCGATCCGCGCTCCAAGGGCGCCGAGGCGTACAAGGCCTTCGCCTGGGAATTCATGGCCAAGAATCCTACGAGAGTGACCAATGAAACTGTCGGTAATAATCCCGTGCCACCCGCGGAACCGCCAGCAGCTCCAGCGAACGCTCCAGTCGCTGGAGAAGGCGTCGTCGGGGCTTGAGGTCGAGCAGCTCGTCATCTACGACGACGAGGCGAAGGGTCCGTCCTGGGCCCGCAATCGCGGACTCGAGCGAGCGACCGGTGACTACGTCTTCTTCGTCGATGCCGATGATACGGTGCGCGCGGACTTCTTCCGCAAGCCCGCATCGCTTCTTGAGAGTACGGGAGCCGACTTGTGTCTCTTCGGGGTCAGCGACTTCATTCCGCCGCGGAACTTCGACTTGAGCGGACGCTCTGAGATCCATGAAAAGCTGCTCAATTCGTTCATCGGCTATTCGATGGATGACGTCCGTCGCTGGAATCGCGGCGGTGCGCTCAATGAAAACCGCACGCTCGGCAGTGTCGGACGCTGCGCCTTCCGCCGCTCCTTCCTTGAGAAATACGCCATCCGCTTCAACGAACGCATTTCCTTCTATGAAGACAGCGTCTTCGTTATGCGTTCGGTTGCCTATGCCGAGCGGGCGCTCGAGATTCAGGATGTTCTCTTTGATTACGATCCGCAGCCGAGCGGAAACTTCGGCAGCGGGGTGAACGGACGCCGCCATTGGTCGTACAAGCTCGAGGTTCTTGCGGAGCGGCTTCAGCTCGAGCGCGAGGTCGGTGACGTCTGGCGGCATTGCGAGGCGAGCGCGGTCTTCGGTTTCCTCGAGATGCTGGTGATCGGCCTAAGATCGCGCCTTCCGCTCAAGGATCAGCTTGCCGCGGCGAAGTCCTATCTCGCCGTTCCGGAGGTCCGTGCCGCCTTCCGCGCTTTCCCCGTTTCCCTGCGCCATCCGCTCCTCGCGCTTTCGGTACAGATTGTGCGGTTGACTCAGAGGGCATAAAAATAGTATACTACGCGTAAATTTCTGCAAAAGAAAGGTAAAAACAAAATGGCTATCAAGATTGGTATCAATGGTTTCGGCCGTATCGGCCGCATGGTTTTCCGCGCCGCTGTGGAGAACTTCAACGACGTTGAGATCGTCGGCATCAACGACCTTCTCGATCCCGATTACCTCGCGT
>DCIL01000017.1:9683-9952 GCA_002315875.1 Verrucomicrobia bacterium UBA1727
CTCAAGTACGACTCCGTCCATGGCACCTTCAAGGGTGACATCAAGGTCGAGGGCAACACGATGATCGTCAACGGCATGAAGATCCGTCTGACGGCCGAGAAGGATCCCGCGAACCTCAAGTGGAACGAAGTCGGCGCTGAAGTCGTCGTCGAGTCCACGGGCTTCTTCCTCACCGATGAGCTCGCCCGCGCCCACATCACGGCCGGTGCCAAGAAGGTCATCATGAGCGCTCCTTCCAAGGATAAGACCCCGATGTTCGTCTACGGCGT
>DCIL01000085.1:0-258 GCA_002315875.1 Verrucomicrobia bacterium UBA1727
ATCCCAAGAAGCGTCTGACCATTCCACGGGAGTGGCGCGACGCGTTGGGATCGCCTGAATACGTGTACGTGATGATCGACCCGAATGACAAGTGTCTCGATCTTATCCCTGCGATCGAGATGGAGTCCCGACTCGAGAAGTTGCGTGAGAAGGCGCTGTTCGATCCTCAGCTCAGCCACGCGCTCCAGGCCATCGGCTCTCAGTCGGAGCAGCTCTCTCTGGATTCGCAGGGACGAATCCGCGTCTGCGACAAGCTCC
>DCIL01000085.1:280-16901 GCA_002315875.1 Verrucomicrobia bacterium UBA1727
TTTGCGAACTTGACGACGACGGTCGTGATGCTGGGTTCGATTCGTATGGTCAAGCTCTGGGCGCCGGAGAGGGTGCCGGAGGAGAAGAAGGTCGATCAGGTCGCGCTGGGCAAGGCGCTAAAGCTTGCCGGGTTCTGAGATGGCAGGTCAGCATATACCGGTGTTGCTGACTGAAACAATTGACGCGCTCGCGGTGCGGTCCGGCGGAAGGTATGTGGATGGAACTCTCGGCCGCGCAGGCCACACGCGGGAGATTCTCGCAAGAGGCGGAGAGGTGTTGGGGATCGATCGGGACGATGAGGCGCTTTCGGAGGTCGCGGCGCTTTCGTTGAAGGGACTTGAGATGGTAAAGGGCGGCCACGGCAATTTAAAGGAATTGGCAAATGAAAAGGGATGGAAAGAAGTTGATGGGGTGTTGTTGGACCTGGGCGTATCGAGTCCTCAGCTCGATGTTGCCGGACGCGGTTTCAGTTTCATGCGCGAGGGACCCCTTGACATGCGCATGGACCGGACGAGCGGACTGACGGCTGCTGATCTGGTGAACGGTGCGAGTGCAGAGGAGCTGGAGCGGATCTTCCGCGAGTTGGGCGAGGAGCGGCAGGCGCGCAGGATCGCGAAGGCGATAGCGTCGAAGCGGGGCTTCGGTACGACGACGGAGCTGGCGGATTTCGTGGAGAGGACGATCGGGCGCAAGGGCGCGCATCATCCGGCCACGAAGGTGTTCCAGGCGCTGCGGATGGCAGTGAACGACGAGGTGGGCGAGTTGAAGCGGGCGCTTGAGGGCGGACTTGAGCTTCTCGGAAGCGGCGGCAGATTCGCGGTCATCACCTTCGAGAGCATCACCGACCGCATCGTGAAGACGTTCTTCGCAGAGCATGTGGGAAAGGTAAGGGGCTTGCAGCAGGGCGGTGTTGAGCGACTCGGCAGCGAGCCGTGGGCAAGGGCGGTGTCGCACGGTGCGATAATCGCAGGAGAAAAGGAAACGAATTTGAATCCAAGATCGCGGAGCGCCAAGCTCCGGGTAATAGAAAAGGAGTGAAAAGATGAAGAGAAATCGCAAGACGACGAGGCGGATGTCGGTGATGGCGGCAACGACGGCGCGGTTTGGTGCCATCTTGCTCGTGTTTTTCCTGATGGTGATTTTCAACATTCTCTCTTCGAACCGTTGTGCGCATCTGCTCAAGCAGAAGGGCGTTCTCGAGCGGGATCTGGCGCGGCTTGATGACGCGCATCTGCGCGAGTCCACCCGCTGGGAGGCGATGAAGACGCCGGACAACATCGAGCGGGCGCTGCTCAGGCACGGGCTCAAGATGCCGATGCCGCGGTACGATCAGAATGTCTACATGAACCGCGATGGTCGTCCGCGCGGCGGACAGCTTTCGGTCGCGAAGGCCGGTCAGCGCACGACGCCGACGAAATCGGTCAAATACGTCGCTCCGACCGTAAAACGCCGTACGGTTCGCTGACAGATGGCGAACTGGGGTGACAGTACGAGGTTCTGGGGTCCGGTCATTTTGCTGGGTGTACTGACCGTCTACGCCACTCAGCAGCTCGTTCGTTCACATATCGATCCCGAGGTCTCAGCGCCCAACTACAACTTTGAGCGTCCGGTCCTCGCGCGTCGCGGTTCCATCTATTCTTCGTACGGGAAAAGCTATCCGTTCGTCAAGTCCGTTCCCTATTGGGAGTACCGGCTCGATCCGGTGGCGATGACCAATGCGGTCGTGCGCCGTCGCGGTGAGCCGCCGCGTCCGATGAAGGCCATCGTGCGGACGATAGCCGAGGCGATGAAGCTCGACTACCGATCGGTGCTCGACAAGGTGGTCAATCCACCGAAGAACGCACCGCGCAGTCAGTTCCTCTGCATTTCGTCCGACGCCGACATGCACAAGATCATCGCCGATTCCCATCTGGTGCGCGGTGTCGCCATCAACGATCGCCAGGTGCGTCAGTACATCCATGGCCGTCATCTTTCGCACGTTCTGGGGAGCGTCAATGCGGACGACATCGGCTCGGCGGGAATCGAGCTCAGGTTCAATCGGGAACTTACCGGAACGCCGGGGACGATTCAGGGAATGCGCGACGCCCGCGGCAACGAGCTTTACGACAAGCGCAAGACGTCCATTCCGCCGATCCCCGGAGCAGACATCTATCTTACGATCGATCACAACATCCAGTTCGAGGTCGAGGACGCACTCAAATGGGGCGTGAGGGAGTACGGTGCGGCGGAGGGATGGAGTATTGTAATGGATGCGAAGACCGGTGCGGTGCTGGCGATGGCGTCCTTGCCGGACTTCGATCCTCCGTCCTACGGAAGAATCTCCGAGTCGGCCAAGATCAATCGCGCGTGCGCCTTCACATACGAGCCGGGGTCGGTCATGAAGGTGATCACTGCCGCGGCCGCGATTGATGCCGGCTTTATCGGTCCTGATCGCGTCTACAACACCGACCGTTTCGACAGTCGCTATTACAAGCTGCCGGGCGATGCGGGGCACGTGTGGGAACCGACGATGACGATCAGGGACGCGATTGTTCATTCTTCGAACATCGTCATTGGCAAGCTCGGTTTTGACTTCGGGCCGTCCCGCCTTTACGCGGGAATGCGCAAGTTCGGTTTCGGCGAGAAGACCGGCATCGAACTGCCGGGAGAGGAGTTCGGCATTCTCATCAATCCTGACAAGCGGCGGTGGGATAAGGCGACATGGTCGCGCGCGGCGATCGGACAGGCCTTCACCGTTACCGCGATCCAGCTCTGTTCGGCCTATCAGGCAATCGCCAATGACGGAATGCGGATGAAGCCACATATCGTGAACAAGATCGTTGCATCGGACGGCAAGGTGCTTCTCAAGAACGAACCCACTCCAGCGGGACGAGCCATATCCGCGAAGACGGCGAAGACGATGCGAGAGGTGATGCTCGGCGTCGCCTCTCCTGCCGGCACGGCCAGGCGCGCGGCAATCCGTGGCTATTCGGTCGCCGGTAAGACCGGCACTGCCCAGAAGCATCTGCCGGGCATCAAGGGCTATGCACCAGGACTTTTCCGCGCCACCTTCTGTGGCATCACTCCAGCTTCTGACCCAAAGCTGGTGGTGCTGGTGACGCTGGATTTCAATGCGAAGACGCAGTACCATCAGGGCGGCAACTCATCCGGCCCCATCTTCCGCCGCATCGCGTCCACGGTCCTCAGGTATCTGAGAATCCCGCCGGATCGTCCCGAAGAACTCGAGGAGTTCAAGGACGATGACGAGTATGATCGCATCATGATGGAACGCGCTTCCAAGACGAAGACGTCCGCCATTGAAAACCCGCAGTAGCTATGATATAATTCGCCTATGAATAAATCCCTATTTTATGTCGTTGCCGTCGCTGCTCTCGGCGGTTTTCTTTTCGGATTCGATTCGGGCGTCATCTCCGGTTGTGAGAAGGCGATTCAAAGTGAGTTCGGCCTCAGCGCCTTCTGGCACGGACTTATCATTTCCGGCGCCCTGATCGGCACGGTCATCGGCGTTTTCACGGCCGGCAAGCCGTCCGATCGGTGGGGACGCAAGTGGGCGCTTTGGACGATGGGAATCCTCTTTCTCGTGTCCGCAGTCGGCTGTGCGGTGACGCCTTACGACAAGACGTGGGGTCCGCATCTCCTCGGCTGGTTCCGCTTCATCGGCGGGCTCGCCATCGGTGGCGTTTCGGTAGTCGTTCCGCTCTACATCGTCGAGGTCTCGCCCGGCAAGTACCGCGGACGCCTGGTGGCGATGAACCAATTCAACATCGTCTTCGGCATTCTCATCTCCTACGTCTCCAACTATTTGGTCGCGCGCTTCCTTCCCAATGTCGATCCGAAGATCGTGTGGCGCGTGATGCTCGGAATGGAGTGTCTGCCGATCGTTGCGTTCATGGCGCTTTTGGGCACCATTCCCGAATCGCCGCGGTGGCTCGTGAGAATGGGCCGCGAGAACGAGGCGAAGTCGATTCTCGAGAAGATCGGCTATCCGGAGATCGAGAAGACGATGATCGAGATCCGCGAATCGTTCGCTGAGAAGATGAAGGACGTCGCGCTCTTCCAGCGCCGTTACTTCAAGCCGATTCTCCTCGCGTTCCTCATCGCCTTCTTCAATCAGGTCTCGGGCATCAACGCGATCAACTACTACGCGCCGCGGATCTTCCAGATGATCTTCGGCGAGGGTAGCGAACTTGCCGCGCTCGCCGGCACGATCGGCGTCGGTTGCGTCAATCTCACCTTCACGATGCTCGCTTTCCTCTTCATCGACAAGTTTGGACGCCGTGCTCTCATCATCGGCGGTGCCTCGCTGATGATCGTCATGCATGCGATTGTCGCCTGGCAGCTTTCGCTTCCCGTACCGAACGCGGCAATCGCGGTCTCGGGCATCCTCGGTTTCATCGCGTTCTTCGCGGTTTCTTCGGGCGCGGTGATCTGGGTCTACATCTCCGAGGTGTTCCCGAATGTCGTGCGGGCGAAGGGACAGGCCCTCGGTTGCTTCACCCACTGGTTCATGTGTACCGTGATCTCGTGGGCGTTCCCGGTCGTGGCGGAGAAGGCCGGCACCTGGGCTTTCGGATTCTTTGCGGTGATGATGGCGGTTCAGCTCGTGTGGGCGATCTTCTTCATGCCGGAAACCAAGGGCGGCACGATCGAGGACATCGAGAAGCGCCTGGGAATCAATTGATCTGAACTTAAAAATGAAGAAAGTTGCGGTTTTGATGGGCGGCACCTCAAGCGAGCGCGAGGTTTCGCTTTCGTCTGGCAAGAACGTCTACGAGGCGCTCCGCTCGCTGAACAAGTATGAGGTCACCGCGGTCGATGTGAAGGACGATTCGCTTGCCGGACTTCCAGAGGGTGTGGACGCGGTCTACATCGCGTTGCACGGCGGTTGGGGCGAGAACGGCGGCGTGCAGGCCGCGCTCAATGCGCGGAAGATTCCGTACACCGGCCCCGGAGTGCTTGCCAGCGCCATTGCCATGGACAAGATCAAGACCAAGATGGTGCTCGGTATGAAGAACGTTCCGACCGCCGAATGGGGCCTTGCAAACCGCGATACGGCTTCCTCGCCGCTGCCGCTTCCGGTGGTGGTCAAGCCGCCGGCGGACGGGTCCTCGGTTGGAATTTCCAAGGTTTCGGATGCGGCGGACTGGGTGAAGTGCCGCGATGCCGCGTTTGCCGCGGTTTCCAGCAAGGAGGCCGACGCGACGATACTCGTCGAGGAGTTCGTGCCCGGTCGCGAGTTCACGGTCGCGGTCGTTAACGGTGTCGCCTGGCCGGTTATCGAGATCGTCGCCAAGGGCGGATGGTACGGCTATGAGGAAAAGTACAATTCCGATGAGACGAAGTATCCGTTCTTTGAAGGCGCCGAGGCCGAGAAGATGCAGAAGATCGCTGTCGACGCGTATAATGCCGTCGGATGCCGCGGAGTGACGCGGGTCGATTTCCGCATGAGTCCGATGGGAAGAATGTATGTTCTCGAGCTCAATACCTCGCCGGGTTTCACCTCGCATTCGCTTGTTCCTAAATCCGGCATGAAGACCGGGCTTTCGTTCGCCGAAGTTTGCGACGTAATCCTGTCCAAGGCCGATTACGACCGATGAAGGGCATCAAGGTAGAAAGCGGAATCCGCACGAAGATTCTGATCGCCCTCGGCATCGTTGTGCTGCTGGCGATTGGAATCGGACTTTTCATCGGCTATGAAAAACTGCGTGCCGTCTATCTTCGCCAGTTCGAGGTGAAGGAACCTGCTACGCAGATCGTCATCGAGTCCGGCAGGATGGTCAAGAGCGACGTCATCGCCGAGTTCTTCGGACTTCGCCAGGGGTGCAATCTCGCGGAGATAGACTTCGTTCGTAAGCGTGAGCAGATTCTCGAAAAGATCTTCACCCTCAAGGACGTCCGAATCGTCCGCAAGCTTCCCGGGCAGGTCTACATCGTCGCCGAGGAACGCACGCCGACGGCGCGGTTGAGCGTTCGCGGCTTCCGTGGTACGACCGGCAAGGTGGTAGATTCCGAGGGCGTGGTCTTCATCTGCCAGCGCGGCACTCAGATGCTGCCGACCATTCGCGAGACGGCGCCGAAGGGGTCCGCGCCGGGGTCTCGACTTGTCGGCAACTCGCGGGCGGCGTTGGAACTTATAGAATTGGTGCGCACTCCGGGCTTTACCGAAATCGTGCCGCTGGAGGTGGATGCTTCACGCGAGGACTTCCTCGTGGCGACGCTGGCTGATTACTCCACGGTCAAGATTTGTTGGGAAGGAATGGGAAAGGCGCCGACTCCCGAATCGCGCGCCGCTCTCAAGTCGCGCATCGATTGTCTCGTGAAGTCCATGCGCAGCAATGTGTCGTCCGGCGTTAAGGTCTGGAATGCTACCATGCCGGGTCTTATCTTCGCCGATACTCAGGAGAAAGTCCAGTAACGATGAGCAATATCCACGCAGCCCTTGAAATCGGTACTACCCGCACCGTACTCGCGGTCGGAGAGTTGGAGCCGGGCGGACGGGTTAAGGTTCTCTGTCATGCCGCGATTCCTTCGACCGGCGTGCGCAAGAGTCAGATTCTCGACCTGCCGCAGGTCACGCAGTCCATTCGGTCCGTCCTGCATGAGATCGAGAACGTGCAGAAGTCCTCTTCCCGTCTCACTATCGGCAACGCCTTCCTGGCGGTGTCCGGCCAGCATGTCCTGGCGCAGCCGTTCAGCGGAACGGTCGCTGTCGGCGGTGAGCGTATCACCAACGATGAGCTTACTGCGGTTCAGCGTGCGGCGCATGAGATGGCCTTGCCCAAGGATCGTGAGCTTCTCGACATCGTCGATCAGGATTACGTAGTCGACAAGCGCGGACTCATCTTCAATCCCAAGGACATGTCGGGGCGCGTCCTCGCGCTCAACACGCTGCAGATTCATTGCAGCGCCAATTGCGTGCATGATGCTCGCACTGCGGCCGATGCCGCTCACCTTGAGATCCGCGAGCCGGTGTTCGCCGTCACCTGTGCCGCGGATGCGGTGCTGGAGGATTTCGAAAAGAAGAACGGCGTGCTGGTCATCGACTTCGGCGGTGGATCGACGGGTTATGCCGCCTACATTGACGGCTATCTCGTTACTACCGGCGTGATCGGTGTCGGCGGTGATCATGTCACCAACGACATCGCCAATGCCTTTCAGACGACCAATGCCCAGGCGGAGGGATTGAAGATAACCGCGGCGAGCGCGGTTCCCGAGCCCATAGCGCCAGAGAATTCACGGGTCAAGGTTGAGCAGGGCGATAATCCGCTTATGGACAATCGCACGGTCTCGCGCGCGGCGCTCAATTCGGTTGTCAACGCGCGGCTTCTGGAACTCGTGTCCATCATCCGCGATTCGCTCGAGGATCAGGATGTTTTGCATCGGCTTAATTCCGGTGTAGTCATCACCGGTGGCGGCGCGAAGATGCGCAATCTCGATCAGCTCGTCACTCAGGCGTTGGGAACTTCCGTGCGTTACGGACGTCCGATCAATGTGGACGGATTTGAGGATGAGACGTTCCCCGCCGAATACGCCACCATTGCCGGTACGCTTCTTTACGCACACCGCAACTACGAGGAGAAGTCGATCATCAACGACATCTTCGGGAGGTTCTTCAAATGAGCGAATCGTCCTCTATTCTGCTGCTTGGCGTCGGCACTGCCGGCTGTGCGATCGCGTCAGGAGTCCGTCGCGCCTTCGGTGGCCCGATTCGTTACGTTCTCGCCGATACCGATGCAGCGTCCGCTGTGGACGGAGCCACCTTCACGCTTCTCGGCGGCGATCGTCTTTCTGGGCGCGGAGCCGGTGGTGACATCGTGTCCGGACGCCTCGCCGCGGAGGATTCGATCAAATCGCTTGACGAGCATCTCGAGGGCGTGCGTCTCGTGGTGATCGTGACCGCGCTTGGCGGCGGTACCGGCGGTGGCGCCACGCTCGAGGCCTGCAAGCACCTCAATTCGCGCGGCATCCCTTCGATCGTATTCGCGACGACTCCCTTCAGGTTCGAAGGTGAGGACCGTCAGCGCAACGCTCGCGGCGTCATGTCGATGATCGAGGATGCGTCCGCAACCACCTTCTTCGTTCCGCTCGACAAGTTGATCGGCGAAGTGGATCGGATGGACGAGGCGATGCGTCGTGCGGTCGATACGCTCGCGGGCGGCGTGACGCTTTTCTGGCGACTCGTGGAAAAGCCCGGATATCTCCGTCTCGATGTCGAGCGAATCCGTCATCTCGCGTCCGGCTCGAGGCGCGGACGTTTTGCGATCGTGACGACTCAGGGCAATGGACGTGCCGAGCAGGCGGTGGATTCACTCATGCGCTCCGAATTGCTCGCCGCGGCATCTGGTCCCACCAAGTCCGCGCTCTGCGGCGTTCTGGCCGGTGAGGATCTACTGCTCAGTGAGGTCGGGCGAATTGCGGACGGAGTGCGCAACGCCTTCAGTCCTTCTGCCTTCGATCTTGCGACCGTAAACGACGAGGACACGTTCTCGGGACGCCTTGCCGTCGTGGTGATGCTCTTTGAAACGGTTGCGAAAAAGGACGATGCCGGCGTTCCCGGCACTGCGATGAATCCGAAGCGTCGCAAGGTGAAGGGGGCGCTGACGATCGGTCCTACCGGTCGCGGACGGTTTAAGAATTCCGAACCGACGATCTGGAACGGAGAGGACCTCGACGTGCCGACTTTCATCCGTCGCAGCATATCCATAGACCTTTGAAATGGCTCGTGACGGACATGTAAGGGTGTTGCCCATCCACGTGGCGAACAAGATCGCCGCAGGAGAGGTGGTGGAGCGCCCTGCGTCCGTCGTCAAGGAACTCGTCGAAAACGCTATCGATGCCGGTGCGGGGCGCATCGCGATCTCGATCAGCCGTGGGGGACGCAAACTCGTGTCGGTCCGCGATGACGGATGCGGAATGACGAAGGATGATGCCGTCCTCTCCCTCGAGCGTCAGGCGACGAGCAAGATTCTCGATGTCGATGATATTGAACGCATCGATACGCTCGGTTTTCGCGGTGAGGCGATTCCGTCCATCGCCTCGGTCTCTCGCTTTTCCATCACCACCCGCCGCGCAGATTCCGATGAAGGCACGAAGATCGTGGTCAATGCGGGAATCCTCGCCGAGGTCGGGTCCGCGGGATGTCCCGTCGGGACGCTTGTCGAGGTGCGCGATCTCTTTTGCAACGTGCCGGCGCGGCAGAAATTCCTCAAGTCCTACGTCACCGAAGAGAATCACGTAAAATCCGTCTTCACCGTCCATGCGCTCGCGCATCCTGCGCTCGGATTTTCGCTTGAGATCGATGGCCGCGAGATCTACAACCTCGCGCCAGCTCTCGACGTGCGCGATCGCGTCCGTGAACTTTTCGGAGAAGAATTCCTCGAGTCGATGTTTGCAGTCGATGGTTCGAGCGGCGAGGTTAAGGTTACCGGTTTCATGGAGAAACCTAACCTGGCAATGCCTACGCGGCGCGATCAGTACGTCTTCGTTAACGGACGTCCGGCAAGCGCTCCGTCCATCGCCTATGCGCTGCGCGAGGCCTATCCGCGCCGCGCCGGTGATGTCAAGCCAGCGGCGATTCTTTTCCTCGAACTTCCTCCAGGCGGTGTCGATGTCAATGTCCATCCGACCAAGCGCGAGGTCCGCTTCCGCGACAACGTTGCCGTAAAGTCAGCAATAATAGCCGCCGTGGGCAGCGCCATCACCCCCGCCCCTCAACTCTGCGCCTCTGCGCCTCTGCGGGAGCTCATTTCATCCTCACCCATAACCTCCAATCTTCAACTTCAACTCCCGACTTCAACTTCTCTCCCCCCCACACCTACACCTCCACCTTCGCCTTCGCCTTCACCTTCACCTTCGCCTCCCCCTCCCCCCCAGCCCATCCAAGTCGAGTTCGCGGTTGAGCCGGATTCTACCGCGACGCGTCCGTGGACGTATTTCAAATTCCTTGCGCAGGCGGAGTCCGGATATCTCATTGTCGAGACGGATTCGGGACTCGTCACAATCAATCCGCATGCGGCGCGTGAGCGGATCGCCTACGAGCGGCTTCTTGATAATGCCAAGGACGGAAAGGGTGCGTCCGGCGTTTCGCAGGTTCTGCTTATTCCCGAGACGGTAAAGCTCTCTCCGGTGGATTTCGCGAGAGTCGGGCAGTTTATTGAGGTCATCAATTCGATGGGGTTTCAGCTTGAGGAATTCGGTGAAGGTGTCTACAAGATCGATGCAGTGCCGCAGTTGATCGAGGGCATTTCTCCTTCTGCAGTGCTTTCGTCCATCGCTCGCGATCTTGCCGAGGGCGGAACGCATCGCGCCGGCGAGCGTTGGCGTGAGGAGCTGATAGCCAAATCGATTGCGCGTTCGTATTCCGGCTCGCCGATGAAACTTGATGCGGATAGCGCTACCCGACTCGTCGAGGAGCTGTCCGCCTGTCGAATGCCCTACGTGTGTCCGCGCGGCAAGCCGGTGATGATCTTTACCTCTACTCGTGAACTCGACCGCAAGTTCGCGCGTGTGTGAAGATGTCAGGTCTCGTTTTATGATATAATTCAGGGGAATTTGCATTTGTCGTGATGGCGACTAAGGATAGAGAAGGGCTCCGTTGGCCGAGTTTTGATCGCGCGACTGATCGCGCGGTATTGGAGATTCTGCATTCGGGCAGGGTCAATTACCACACCGGCGAATGGGGAAAGCGCTTCGAAAACGCTTTTTCCGAATGGATTGTAAGTAGCAGCGGCAAACAGAAGAAAGGTAAGATTCTTCCTACTTCACTATCCGTCAGCAACGGCACCGCGGCACTTCATCTCGCCGTTGAAGCGCTCGGCCTCGGCAAGGGCGATGAAGTCATCGTCACGCCGTATTCCTTCCGCGCCTCGGCAACCGCAGTGAATAACGCCGGGGCGCGTCCCGTTTTCGCCGATGTCGGCGCCGATCACATGCTCAATGCGAGGACCATCGAGCAGGTGATTACGCCGCGGACGAAGGCAGTCATAGTCGTTCATCTTTACGGACAAGTTGCGGACATGGGGCCGATTCTTGCGCTCGCCAAGCGCCGCGGACTCAAGATCATCGAGGATTGTGCGCAATGTCTCGGCGGCGAGTATCGTGGACGCAAGGTCGGCACCTTGGGCGATGTCGGTTGCTTCTCGTTCTGTCAGTCCAAACACATCACCACCGCCGGCGAGGGCGGCATGATCGTAACCAGCGATATTGAGGTTGCAAGCCGCGTGCGCTCGCTTCGGGATCACGGCTGGACGGTCGGCAGTTCTCCAAAGGTCTACGAACGGATAGGATACAATTTCAGATTGACGGAAATTCAGAGCGCGGTCGGCTTCGGCGAACTGAAGCGGCTCGACCGTTGGAATCTGCCGCGTAGGCGCAAGCTCTTCGAAATGCTTGACGCGGGCATCCGCAAGATTGCCGCGTCCACTGGTGTCGTGAAGTCGTTTCCCATCGACACCGCGGCGAGAAAAGCGAGCTTCTGGCTCGTGCCGTATGTTCTCGATGCGCAGAAGCTTCGCGTGCCGGTATCTCAGTTCATCGAAGAGACGCAGAAGCGTGGGGCGGATACGTATCGCATCCTGTGGCCGCTCATGAAGGAGTTGCCGATGGCGCGTTCGCTCGTGGATGATACGATCGGATTCTGGGTGCATCCGACTTATTCCGTCAATGACCTACGGCGCACCTTGCGCGTGTTTCGTGAAACGGTTGAGAGGTTTGTGAAATGAAAATGAGTTTTCCGTTCTTTCTGGCGCTTAAGTATCTCAAGCCGAAGCGGTCCGTCGCCTCGGTGATCACGCTCGTATCCGTGCTCGGGGTGATGCTCGGAGTTGCGGTGGTGATAATCGTTCGCAGTGTGATGACCGGCTTTGGCGATATCTGGGAGGAGAAAATACTCGATTTCAAGCCCCATGTCTCGTTGCTGCCGATGTCCGGAAACGTCATTATGGACGAGAACGTGCTTGCCGAGAGAATGCGGGCGGTGAAGGGCGTTACCTGCGTCACGCCTGAAATCGACACGCGCGTACTGATCTCGCATAAGGGACGAGTCCTCGCGCCGGTCATTCTCGGCGTGGACGGCGATGATTTCATTCGGGCCTACCGTGTTGGCGCTCCGAGGGCGGGCAAGTACGATCTCGAGGGCGATTCGATCGTGCTCGGCGCTTCGGCGGCCCGTTCGCTCGGTGTGTGGGTGGGGGACGAGGTGACGGTCTATTCGCCGAAGACGATGGTTTCAAAGGACGAGGTCTTTCTGCCGGTTAAATGGAAGGTGACGGGAATCTTCTCGTGTGGACAGCACGAGTACGATTCGGGATATGTCGTCGCCTCACTTCCCAATGTTCGCGACTTGATGGGCATGGAGAAGGGCGTCTTTGCGATTCACGTGAAGACGGACTGTCCGACGGGCGAGCGCTTCCGCGATCTGGTTTCGGAACTCAGGAACGAGACCGGCGCCAGCTTGCGAGCCGTTACCTGGCGTGAGGCGGATCGCGAGATCTTCAATGCGCTCGCCGTAGAGAAGAATATGACGGCGCTCCTTCTGTCGCTGATTTCGCTGGTGGCGGTCTTCTGCGTGATGAACACGCTTTTGGTGCTGACCGTGCAGAAGACGCCGGAAATCGGACTTTTGAAGGCGCTCGGATTCTCCCGTCTCGAGATCATGAAGGTCTTCATGACGCACGGCATGATCCAGTGCACGCTCGGCATTGTGCTCGGGCTCCTGACGAGCTGGGCGGTACTCGCGAATCTCCAGAACATCGTCGAGTGGCTGGCGCGGATGGGACTTGAGGTCTTTCCGGCGAGTGTCTACGGGCTCGCGGCAATTCCGCACCGGCTCATCGTTTCAGATATCTTCTGGGTCGTGGGACTGGTGTTTGTATTCGGACTCATTGCGTCCGCCCTGCCAGCGCTTATCGCGGCGTTCAAGGATCCGGTGAAGGCGTTGGAGAAGTGAGGGAGGGGAAAGGGATGAGAAGTGAAGAGAGGTGAGGAGAAGTGAAGAGAGGTGAAGAGAAGTGAAGAGAAGTGAAGAGAGGTGAGGAGAGGTTATGGTAACTTTAGGAACTATTGATATCAGAAAGCAGTTCAAGATTCCGGGACACAAGCCGATCGAGGTCTTGAAGGGAGTTAATCTCTCGGTGAAGCCAGGGGAGAAGGTGGCGATTATCGGTCGCTCCGGCGCAGGCAAATCAACGCTTCTTAATATTCTCGGTGGACTTGAGCGTCCTTCTTCGGGCACGGTGACTCGTCCCGACAACATCGGCTTCGTCTTCCAGCAGTATCATCTCATGCCGGAACTGACGGTGCTTGAGAACGTGCTCTTGCCGACGATGTCCAAGCGTCATAAGGCCGAGGCACCGGTTGCGAGGGCGAAGGAATTGCTGGAAAAGGTCGGACTTGCGGATCGCATGCACCACCTGCCGGGCGAGCTTTCTGGTGGCGAAATGCAGCGCGTGGCCCTTTGCCGAGCGCTGGTGACCGATCCCGATCTGGTGCTGGCGGACGAGCCGACGGGCAATCTCGACGCCTGGACGGGTGCGGGCATTCTGAAGATTCTCACCGAGCTTGCCGGCAACCGTACCTTTTCGCTCGTAATGGTTACCCACTCTCCCGAAGCAGCGGCGATTTGCGATCGGGTTCTCACCTTGGAGAACGGACAACTCGTGCAATCTTGAGTCGGTACGATGGAAATGATATAATTACCGCGAATTTGAAGTGCGAATATAAAGAATCATAAGTTAGGAGTGTCGTATGAAAACAGATATGCGATTGTCATTGATTTCAATGTCAATACTATTTGCTGTCAATACTGAGGCGGCGACTGTCGGTTGGTGGCGGTTTGACGACTACGGCACGAATGCGCACAAGACTGTTTCAACTGACTCGTTCTCCAACCATGTCGACAGCACGAAGTTTCCGATGTATCCAAAGACCTTCTACGATCAGACTGAGGGCACGAACGAAACATATATGCCCACCACTACCAACACCTTCGGCAAGTGGAATAAGCTTCGAATCTACGATCCCGTGAGCGACACCACGCATTTCGTCGGCAATTCGCTTGCGACCACCTGGGGCGGTGATGGATCTAAACAAAGTGGCGGTGCGGTCATTGCGGACAATCCCGATCTTCGCGGCGGCAGCAATGCGGACGGCTCCTTCACTTGGGAATGTATCTTCAAAGCTGACGCAGACGCGCTTTTGCGCTCGTCGAGCATGTCCCCATTGCTTGGTCAGAAGAGCGCTGATTACGATGGCTGCTGGTCGCTGATGCCGCGGTATGAGAATGGTAAGGTATCGCTCTGGTGCCGCGGCAAGGTTAAGAAGAATTCCGATGGCACCCTTGCATCTGCTTGCACTACCAGTGGTCAGCCGCCATACGTAACACCGGATGTCTGGCATCATGCGGCATTGTCTTTTGACGGCAGTACTGGCCAGTTCAGGATTTATCTCGACTATACGTTGGTTAGTACTTCATCCGAGATCAGCGGTGGCGGACGTGTCGCCCCAGGCATAAAGTCCGGAAGCAACATCATTGAAGATATCTACATCGCCAAGGGACGATATACCGCTGATCGTTCCTTCCTCGGCGAGATTGCCGAGGTGCGCTGTTCCGATACTCGGCTTACGGAAAACGATTTCCTCAGGTTTGACGAGGTCTATCTCGGCGATCGAGTTTCTACCGATTCCGATACCGTATTCTGGTATTCGCTCGACAGCATGAAATCTTTTGAGTCCTTCCTTGTCGACTATCCGCATCTTGCGACTACTAACGGACATCCCGAGCGTGTCAATTTCTGCGCGCTCTTGCAACCCGATGAATATACTCAGGCCGGCTTTACCGATTCCGTTGTCAACGCGGCGGTGCGTCCTGATCTGCGCGGTGGTCCGGTATGGACGAATACTGCCTCGCTTGCGCTTGCGGTAAAGGACAGCAATCCGAACAGCTACATCAAGGTGAGCGACCCAATGCTTATGATTCCTTCGGATGACTTTACCGAAGAGTTCTATTTTAAGACCTATTCGGCCCCTGCGAGCGGCAAATATTACGGGCTTATGTATTCTTCCTTCTGCAAGGTGCTGCTTTATTCCAGTGGTGATATCCTTGTCCGTTCATATTGTGATGAAGGCACTACTGACCATAGTTACTTTAACATCAACCTTTGCGATGGGAACTACCATCATTACGCCTTTGGTTACAAGGCATCGGAAAAGAAGATTTACATCTATCTTGATCATGCGTTGCAGGGTACGATTGATGGTACGCTGCCCTGTAAGAAAAGCGCGAGTACGGCGCACGTAGTCGGTCAGGCACGCGAATATTCCCCGCCGCAGGTTTTTGATGGAGAGATCGATGAACTTCGCCTTACCCGCCGCCTCCTGACTCCCGATGAGTTCATCGGCCGTGGTTCCTACTTTAACACTAATGTAATGGCTCATATTCGTTTTGACGGTGATTATTCGATCTGGCCGTGGATCGGCGACCGACTCACCACCACGCCGTATTGCGATGACGCTCCAGCCAATACCATTGTCAATGAGGTCAAGGCAGGAAATCTAATCATTAAGAGTGAAGCGGGCGAAGAGTTGCAATTGGCGAATACTGGTTCTACTCATACCTGGGGCGGTGGCTGGTATTATAATAATATTCGCCCAGATATTGCGCAAAGCAATGTCACGATCGAGTTTTTCTGGAAGGCCTGTGAAAAGCATGCACCTTGGTTCACGGTGCTTGGCGTGGCACCGTCGGGGACTTATGTCGTCAATATTTCCAATGAAACTGCGCCATGGGTTGTGGGGTATTCAGGTACTTGGGATTATTCGCAACTTGCCTTGAGAATGACGACTAAAACTGATTCTCAGACATATAGCGAATTGTTTTCTTTCGGTGTCCGCAACACGGTCCCCCAGCCGCCGGCTAAGCAATCGTTTGATGACAAGGGAAAAACTTACTGGGCTCCATGCGTGCCGGACGGCAAGTGGCATCACATTGCGATTACTTTTGAGGAAATCATGGTCGAAGATGTGCTGAAGACCAAGGCAACCGTTTACTGGGATTACGAGAAGAACACCGAGAAGACGCTGACGGGAACGCTTAATTTTTCGGTCAACCACCAAAACCGGCTTTGCGGACGCGGTTATCCCGGTCGCGCGCCGGAGTTTCTCACGGACGAGATCAGGATTACGAAGGGGATTCTGCAACCCAAGGATTTCATTCGGCTCAAACATCTCAAGGGTGGTTGCATTCTTCTCTGGTAACGGTACGCTCCGTAACAATTCGCTATTGAAATATCATATAGGAATTGTTACAATATGCGTCTGTATGGTTAGAGATGTTGTTACAGATGCTCGATTTCGATCAAAACTCGAACCATAATATACACCTGGAATTCGCATTATTTTCATAAACCATAATCAGAACGTATAAATTATAAGGAACAAAAATGAACGAAGCTGAAAAGGCGCGTCTTGCTCGGGTGGGCAAGACCTTCAACGCGAAGAAATACATCAAGGAAGAGATCGAAGCCATCAAGACCCAGGTCGGAGACAAGAAGGTGCTGCTGGCGCTTTCCGGCGGCGTGGATTCGTCCGTCTGCGCGGCGCTTCTCTACAAGGCGATCGGCAAGC
>DCIL01000085.1:16978-17218 GCA_002315875.1 Verrucomicrobia bacterium UBA1727
AGGTCTTCAAGGGACAGTTCGGCGTCAATCTCATCGCGCTCGATTGCGAGAAGCGCTTCCTTGAAAAGGCAAAGGGCGTTACCGATCCGGAGACGAAGCGAAAGATCATCGGCGGCGAGTTCATCAAGGTCTTTGCCGACACCGCGCGTGACCTTCAGAAGAAGTACGGCAACATCGACTTCCTCGGACAGGGCACGATCTATCCGGACATCATTGAGTCCGGCGTCGGCGGACACAAGG
>DCIL01000097.1:0-8002 GCA_002315875.1 Verrucomicrobia bacterium UBA1727
GACGCATGAAAGTCTGTTTTGATATGCTACGCGGCAGTGACGCCAAGGGTTTAGTTCGGGTGAGCGAGTAAGTCCGGCGGCTGTCGAAGGTGGGCGAGGTGCGGCCAAAGCCGCATATAGTCCAACTCAATTGGGAAAGTTGTAGTAAAAGGAGCTTGCCATGCTGATTCCAATCGTCCTTGCCGCGCTTTCGATCGTATCGTTCAACAAGGGCTGGGAATTTCGCCGCGAGGGCGAGACGGACTGGAAGCGCGTGACCGTTCCTCACGATGCGCTTTGCGGACTGCCTTTCCGCAGCGATGCCGATCCGGGACAGGGCTACGTGCCGACTCCGAAGGTAACTTATCGCAAGATCTTCTGGCGTCCGAAGGATGCGGCGAACACTCGCTATTCGGTGAAGTTCGATGGCGTCTACATGGACTCGTCCGTCTTTCTCAACGGACACAAGATCGGAGCTCGTCCCAACGGCTTCGTGCCGTTCGAGGTCGAGCTCGGCGAGCTCAATCTTACCAATGTTCTTGAGGTCGTCTGCAATCCGCGAGCCCCCAACGCCCGCTGGTACTGCGGCGCTGGACTTGTCCGCAACGTCTATCTTCTCGGACGCCGCGGTTTCTCGCTTTCGCCGGAAGACGTGACGGTGAAACCCTCGCTTCTCGATAACGGCGAGGCGAAGGTCGAAGTGTCGGTCGACGGCGCCCGCGTCATTTCGCCGGCGAACGGCGTGCTGAAGGTCAGGAATCCTCGCCTCTGGTCGCCCGAAACACCTAATCTCTACGATCTCGAAGTGGTTGCCGAGGATGCGAAGGGTGAGCGCGATACGGTGAAGGTGCGTTATGGCATCCGCACTATTCGCTTTACACTTGAGGACGGCTTCCATCTTAACGGACGGCGCTATCAGATCAAGGGACTCTGTCTCCATGAGAATTACGGCGTGCTCGGTGGTGCGCTCAATCTGCCCGCGCTTCGCCGGCAGCTGATGCTCGCGAAGGAAATGGGCGCGAATGCGATCCGCACCGTACACAATCCATTCGCTCCCGAGTTCTACGACCTTTGCGATGAGATCGGACTGATGGTGAAGGACGAAATGTTCGACGAGTGGCGCATCAAGAAGACGATGTACGGCTATCACCGCTTCTTCGACGAATGGTGGAAGCGCGATCTGCAGAGCGTGGTCCGCCGCGATCGCAACCATCCCTGCGTGGTGCTCTGGTCGATCGGCAACGAGATTCCGGAAGATGCGAAGTGGACCGATGGCGGCGCCACGGCGCGGGCGATGGTTGCTGCGGTCAAGGAGCTCGATGTGACGCGTCCGGTGACGATGGGCATTTGTTTTCCCGATGGCGCCTACACCAACGGAGTGATGGCGGCGCTCGATGTGATCGGTCTCAATTACAATGCCGCGTGGTTCGCAAAGCTGAAGGGATGGAAACCCGTGTTCGGATCCGAAACCGCGGCCTCGATGTGCCTCAGAGGATGTTATCTCTTTAAGGACGACGGAAAGCGCCTCATTCCGATTCAGCGCCGCGGCGATCTCGAAAGCGCCTACGCGCTCATTCCGCCTTTCAAGAGTGCCGGAACTCAGGAGGAGACGCTGAAGATCCAGCGGGATAATCCGTGGAGCGCGGGCGAGTTCACCTGGTCGCTTCTCGATTACGTCGGTGAGCCGGTGCACGCTGGCATTCACGGCAATTGCTCCTGGCCGGCGCGCAGTTCCTATTGGGGCGCTTGCGATCTTGTCGGAATGCCCAAGGATCGCTTCTACCTTTATCAGAGCCAGTGGAGCGCGAAGCCGATGGTGCATCTCCTGCCGGAGTGGTCGTTCCCCGAGAAGGAAGGCAAACTCGTCCCTGTCTGGTGCTACACGAATGCGAAGGAGGCGGAGCTCTTTCTTAACGGCAAGTCCCAAGGCGTGAGGAAGTTCAGCGAGACGACGGATCTTCATCTTGCGTGGGAAGTTCCCTATGAGCCAGGTGAGATCGTGGTCAAGGCGCGCCATGCGGACGGCACCGTCACCACCGATCGCCGCGCCACCTGGGGGAGTCCGGTGTCGCTCAGGGAAACGAAACTCTTCGAGTCCGACGGCGTGGTCTTCTTCCGATATGATGCGGTGGACGCGAAAGGCGAGCGCTGTGCTTCGTCCGCGGATGTCGTCGACTTCCATGTCACGGGTGGCAAGATCCTCGGAGCCGACAATGGAGACCCGACCTGTCTTGAAAGTCCGACCTTCCTTCGCCATCATCTCTTCTCCGGCTCGATCGTGGTGATCATCCGCCGCACCAAAGGCGAAGAGCTGAAGGTCAAACCAGTTTTGAGAACGAAACTTTAATAGCTCTTTTAGGAGGTAGAAGTTATGCTCAGAAAAATTATGGCTGGTGTTTTAGCGACATTGGTGGCGGGCAGCGTATTCGCCGTTGACGGGACGATGATCGCAGATGGCGGGCAGTGGGTTGCCCATAATTGGTCGAGTGCCAAGCTTTGGGACTACGACATCGTAGCCAAGAATGGTGGCACGGCAATCTTTTCAGGCAGCGGAAGTTGGAATAACGATCCGCAGCGCGAACCCAAGCGTGACTGCTTCTATCAGGATATCAGCGGCCTTACATTGTCCGGCTGGGATATAGGTAAGATTCTGACAAGTCAGGAAGGCGAAGATGTTACGATGGTCGGTGATAAGCCGTATCTTTCATCCTCAATCGTTGATTCGGTCGGATCTGCCATCACGCTTCAATTGAAGGGCAATGGTTCGAACACTCTTGTAAAACGTGGGTCCGGCAATCTTGTCATCAACACTCCGGTTCAGGATTTTGCAGCGGTTGAAATCGCTGCTGGTAAGCTTTATGTGACTAACAGCGCCTCGCCGATCATTACCGCCGATGAAAGCGCAAAGGTCGTGCTCGCAGGTGGAGGACTTGCTTATTCGCCTAAGCACACGACGGGCGCGGCGGCAGCAACGGTTAACAACGTGAAGGTAGACGTCGGAAGGAGTGAAGTCGCCATTGCGAAAGGTGACACCAGTTCCGCGACGCTTACGATGGGAAGTCTTGAGCGCAGTTCAGGTGGAATTCTCGATGTGGTTCCGACCGCGGTCGCAAATCTCGGATCGTCCGAGAAGATCAAGATCACAGGTGCGGCCGCGTCTACAGCGCCTGATGTGACGCGGATCGTCCGCAACGGCAACGAATACCAGTTCCTCGGTTATGATACGAATAATGGGCTCGTCCCGGCGACCGACACGATTCCTGCTTATGCGGCGGGCGCGACGGTTGATGAGGCGACGAGCGCGACCGTGGTGAAGGCGGCTGGCAATCTGACGGCAGCGGCTACGCTTACGCTCGGTGATGACGAAACTCCCGGCGCAATGGTGGTCGGTTCGTCAACCGATGCGAAGAATTCATCCTTTACGGTCAAGGGCGATGTCGTCTTTCCGTGTGAAGGCGTTGTGTATCGTCCCGTCAGCACAAAGGGAGAAACGAAGCTGTACTTTACGCCGGATACGCTCACCGCGACCGGCGGCGTAACCTTTGTCTCGAAGTGTTCATCGGGGACGCGTCCAGTGGTGTACGTGTCGACAAATGCGGTGGTCGAGACGGCTGCAAGCGAACTGGCCTCGCCGGGGTGGACGGTACCGATTCGGCTGATTGGAGTGCAGCTCGGTAACGTGCGAAATACGACCTTCGGCAAGGGAGCGGAAATCTGGGTCGGTGACAGCGATTCCACATCCAGCTCCTATATGCAGATCTGCAATCAGTATAAGCTATCCGGGAGTGCCGGCACTCTGGACCTTACGCACTACTACGATCTTCATCTCTGCGGCATCGGTGGCGGTTCCGGATATGGTGCGATTCAGCACAACAAGAGTTATTGGCAGAATAGTACCTGGACGCATTCTGGACGGGTTTTTCTGCACAATGATTCTTGGATCAAGAACAATTCGGCCGCTGTTTCATTGTTTTGCGGACCGATTAGCGGGGCAGGCGGGCTTACGATTGAGGGTGGCACCTTTGAAATGCGCGGCACCAATACCTTTACCGGAACGCTCAAGACATATTCCGCCGCCAATATTGTTGTCCGCAACGGTGGTACGCTCGGTGCTGGCAAAGTGGAACTTGCGGACGGGTCACGACTCGTATTCAATGACCGCCAGGAAACGCTGGCCGTCGGCAATCAGATCACGATGGCCGGTTCTCGCTTCGTCGTACAGAATTCGAACATCGAACTTACGGGCGATACCTCGGTCAAGACGGTCGTAGTGCAACAGAACGGAAACCTCGGCATCGGTGCTACGTTGACTGCTCAGAGCGCGGAATTGGATGGCAATGCAACAATTACCGCAACTGAAAATGACGGATGTCTTGTACTCGGAGCCAACGATTCCACGACTAATCGCATCGCGGCAGTGCTTTCGGACGGTTCAAAGGGCGGAAAGCTTTCGTTCATTAAGGACGGCACCAACACGGTCGAAGTGTTCGGTCATAATACCTACAGTGGCAAGACCATCATCAAGGGCGGCACATTGCGTCTTGCGTCCAATCTCTGGGATATTCCAGATCTTTCATACTGGCTCGATGCTGACGACGATTCGACCATCACCACCAATGACGATGGAGAGATCACCGAGTGGCGTTCGAAGGTCGGTTCCTATAAATTCGCACGTCCCACAACTAATGTTTCGGAGAGTAAGTCCTCAAATAGATATGGGATTGCCTTCTCTTCCGGCCCTGCAAATCTTCCTCATTACTCGCAGGCCACCTTCAATGGACACAAGTCGATTCGTTTCCGTGGATCGACCTCAACGACAAATCTTCAGGAGCGGTTGGCGGGTAGCGAAATGTGTCAGCAGCGTACGATCTTCATCGTCGCCCGTTCGCTTTACGAATATTACAGCCAGAGTCAGGGTGCGGTTTTTGGTACCAATAATCAGGACCAGTGGGCTCGTTGCGGAAATACCAGCGCGATTGGCGTTAACAACACGGACTCCGGCTCGGTGGCTACATCTGCCGGCTACGGTTATCAAAACGGTGTCAAAACAACTTCAATATATTCGAATTTCGAACAGCGCGCAGATGACGAGACGACCACTCCGAACGTGATGACGTTGTTGCGTCCGCGTGCGGTGCTTGCTGGCACCTATACGCTCTACACTACCTTCTTGCCTGCAATCGGTGGCTGTGTCAGCGATGGCCGCGGGTGGGGTGGCGACTACTGCGAAATCATCGCGTTCTCCCGCACGCTCACCGATCCCGAGCGGAAGTCGGTGGAGAATTATCTCATGAAGAAGTGGAATCCGCAGAAGTTGAGTGGCAAGTATCATCCCGAATCCGAGTGCGTCATTCCGGAGGCAGTGAACCTGTTGCCGACCAATACCGATCTCGAACTTCACACGGGCTCGGTTCTCGACCTCAACGGCATCTCGCAGACGGTGAGAACGATGTACGGCGAAGGCACGGTCATCAACACCTCGACGAACGCCGCGGTGCTGACGATTACGGAAGGTGGCGACTTCCACGGTACGATCAAAGGCAACATCAAGGTCGTCCGGACGCGTAGCGCGGTTGCGGGGGCGGACAACGTAGCGCTTCTCATTCGCGAGGGCGGCACTTTCGTGGCCGATGGCGTGGGCGTTACGACTTTCTCTGCTTACAATCCCGCTCCGGTCACTAACGGCATCGCCTTCTGGCTCGATGCGAGTTATTCGCCTTCGACGACGATGGTGGAGGGTGAAGGCGGCTATCTCACTTCCTGGAAGTGTCGTCAGGCCGGCGAAAAGATTGCGCAGTTCACCCAGTGGAACGCTAAGCCGACCGGCAAGTATTCCCCGACTGGCTTTAATGGCTGCAAGCCCGCAGTCAATCTGGACGATGCAACTTCACGCATGCTTAGCCGCGACAGTGCGGGCGCCAACGGCAGCGAGACGGTTAGAACGGTTTTCATTGCCGCGTACAATAGGCGAATCGCTGCCAATCCCAATTGTCGCTATACTTTTGGTCCATGGAATCTCGATGAGGGCTTCCAGGCCACCGCTCAAGAGGGAGACGCTACTTGCTCGTTGGCTTTTGCCGGTCTCGTCCATTATGGTGATACTGTGCGTATCAATGGTGTCGATTACAGTTCCGTCAAACCGGTCGCCAATCAGATAGTCAATAATCCGTACATGATAGCTATTCGCATCAACGATAGTCACGCTGATAATTACATCGCCAATTATAAAGACAAGAACTGGGCGCTGGGTGCCTACGGTGATTGGGTAGAGGTCTGCGCCAATGTGTTCTTCGGCGAGGTGATCGCCTATACTAACGCGCTTTCTGACTACGAATTCAAACTGGTCGAGAACTATATGCTGCGCAAATGGATCACCAGTGGCGCCTCTTGGCCGACGGAAGAGACACAGGCGTTCGATTCGACTTGCGGACTCGGTGTCTCCGGCGGCGCGCAGATCGACTTCAACGGCGCCGATCTTACCCTTGCTTCGGTCGCGGGCTCCGGCGGCGGTTTCACGAACTTCAAGACGCTCACCGTCACCGACCGCATTGACTTGCTGTTGGACGGGAACAATTGCGTGACATCGCTCGACATCGGCAGTGCCGATAGCCGCGTCACTTTCGGCACCGAGGCCAACGAGTATAAGATTCCAGTGAATCTCACCAATGCCTCTCAGATCAATCGCCTCGTTCATCGTCAGAATGCGGTCAAGGTGACAGGTGAGCTAGAAAACGGCACGCTGACGTTCGCGAATCCGCCCAAGGGCTGGCGCTTCCTCAAGGATGGATTGAATCCGCTCTGGTTCTTCCTCCACAATGGAACGATGCTATTGATTAGGTGATAGGGTTGCATATCCTTCTGGGGTGTGATATAATTCGCAAATCATTAACTAACAAAAAAGAGGTGGGTTATCGCACAGTTCACTCGTGTAAACTTCAAGATCCGCGCGCCGCAGGTGCGTGTGCTCGATAGTCAGGGACAAATGCTCGGGGTCATGTCGACCCGCGATGCGCAGAGGTTGGCGGACAACCGCGGGCTCGATCTCGTCGAGATCACCCCGAATGCCGTGCCACCGGTCTGCAAGATTATGGACTACGGCAAGTTCAAGTACGAGCAGTCCATAAAGGAAAAGCAGCAGCGCAAGTCCCAGAAGGCCGCGCAGGTGAAGGAAATCAAGTTCCATCCCGGCACTGACATCGGCGACCTGAATCACAAGATTCGTCAGATCAAGGAGTTTCTGGACGAAGGGAACAAGGTGAGGCTTTCGCTGCAGTTCCGCGGCCGTGAGAATGCCCACCGCGACATCGGCGAAGATAAGATCTCCGAAGTGCTCGCCATGCTCGGAGATGCGTGCAGTGTCGAGCAGGCGCCGAAGACCGACGGTCGCATTCACTTCTGTCTCATCGGGCCGCCGCGCAAGAACTCCGCGAAGCCGAAGACCGAGGTGCCCAATCTTTCGGGCGGCATCAAGATCAGCGTGTCATGAGCGAGAAGCTTCCAGATTTCTCGAATTCGGCCTATCTTCTTCCTCATATCAACAGTGAGGGTTTGAGATTCGGCCTGATTGCGCTCGTGATTGCGATCGTAGTCTGCATTCTCGCGACGAAGTGGTGTTTCCTCAGTTACTTTGTCATTCCGGCGTTTCTGCTGGCGTACGGAGTGTTTCTCTTCTTCCGCGATCCCGAGAGGTATCCGCCGGACGACGAAACGGCCATCCTCTCTCCTGCCGACGGGCGCATTTGTCTCATCCAGGATTGCGAGATGCCGGATTCGTTTGGTGAGATGGAGGAATATAAGGGCAAGAAGTTCTGCCGCGTCAGCGTCTTCATGAGCGTCTTTGACGTCCATGTAAACCGCTTGCCGACCGCGGGCGAGATTCTCAAGAAAGAATACGTCGCCGCGGGCAAATTCCTTAACGCTTCGCTGGACAAGGCCTCGAAGGAGAACGAGCGTTGCAATTATCTCGTGAGGGCCGCGAACGGTCAGGTCTATGCGGTCACGCAGATCGCGGGGCTGGTCGCGC
>DCIL01000097.1:8031-20992 GCA_002315875.1 Verrucomicrobia bacterium UBA1727
CATCGTGCCGCAGGTCGAGGAGGGGAACAAGCTCGAGCGCGCCGAGCGCTTCGGGCTCATCCGCTTCGGTTCGCGGCTTGACATCTACCTTCCCGAGAATGTGAAACCGGAGGTCCGCATCGGCCAGATCATGGTCGCGGGCGAGACGGTGCTCGGGCATCTGTCGGGTACCCGGGAGAATTGAAAATGGAAGAGTTGAGCGATAACGTTCCGCTGAGGTCGATAGTGCCGAATCTCGTCACTTCGATCGCTGCCTGCGCGGGCATTACCTCGATATCGTTGTCATCCGAAGGACGCTTTCGCGAGGCGCTCGTCGCCTTGCTCATCGCGGTCATCTGCGATGGAATGGACGGGCGCATCGCGCGGCTCTTGAATGCCTCGTCCAAGCTCGGGGCGGAGCTCGATTCGCTCGCCGATTTCGTGAACTTTGGTGTGGCGCCGGCGATGTTCATGTATTTCTGGATGACCGGAGGCCCTACGCACACACTGCCCGATGGCACGATCGTCGCCAAGCCGATCATCCGCATCGTTCTTGCCTGCTCGCTTTTCTATGCGATGTGCGACTGCTTCCGTCTGGCGCGTTTCAATACGATGCTCGAGCAGGAGGTCGCTCCCTATTGGACGCATTTCTTCACCGGCGTGCCGGCTCCCGGCGGATGCTGGATGGTGCTTTCGCTGCCGATCATCTCAATCGCGCTCGATGCGAAGGGCATTTCGCCTTCCTTCGCCTGGGTGTTGCAGAATCCGTGGACCGGGGTCTTCATGCTGCTGTTCATCGGTGCGCTGATGGCCTCGCGTCTGCCGACGATCTCGCTCAAGCATCTCCACATCCGCAAGCCATACCTTCTGCCGGTCATGGCCGGGCTTTTGCTGATGATTGCGTTTTTGGTGACGAATTTCTGGATGACGATCGGAGTCGCCGGACTTCTCTACATTCTCACCATTCCGGTGACGGGTTTCGTCTTCCTTCGTCTTCGGTCCAGTGCTCTTGACTCTGAAAGCGCTAAATAGTAAAATACACTCAAATTTTTTCAACAAAAAGTAAGGAACTATATAAATGAACAAATTCATGAAACTGTCCTGTGCGGTTCTCGCCCTTGCGGTGGCGACGCCTGCGTTCGCTGAAGAAGAGGTTGAAGAGGAGGGCGCCGTCGGCTGGACTCCGATTGCGATCGGCGTGTTCTCGCCGGTTCAGCTTCCTTGGGGTAGTGCCCGTTGGGATGTTTTCGGAATGGATCTCGGCATTCTCTGGGCCGACGCTCCGAAGATGTACGGCATCGGTGTCGGCGGTCTTGCGATGGCTACCCGCGATACCATGGGCGGTCTGCAGGTCTCGGGTCTTTGCAACTGGGCTACCAAGGATGTCTACGGCATCCGTGCAACGCTCGGCGCCAACATCACCTTTGGCGAGAGCTATGGTCTCGAGGTCGGTATGTTCTCCTATCGTGAGAAGGAGTTCTGGGGCGTTGACGTCAATCTCATCGGCGGCTATTGCCAGCGTCTTTCGGGCGTGCAGGTCGGCGGTCTCGTCAACCTCAACATGGATCAGAGCTACGGTGCGATCTTCGCAATCGGTGGCAACATGTCCGGCAAGGCCTATGGCTTCCAGGGCGCGGCCGTGTTCAACTTCTGCGACGAGCTCCATGGCTTCCAGCTCGGTCTCGTGAACTTCGCCCGTGAGTGTCCGTGGGGCTGCCAGATTGGTCTTGTGAACGTTATCATGGATAACGCGATCAAGGTTCTCCCGATCTTCAACTGCTACTTCTGATAGGCAGTGGCGACCAAGGGTTCGCAGTTTTTGAAAAAGGCATCGGGCGGGAAATCCGCCGCGGTGCCTGAGCGCAAGAAGCACGGCCTCGGGCGCACCGTTGATTTCGGAAACTCCGGGGTCAATGCGTTGCTCGCACCCGCAGTTCCGTTGCCGGTCGTATCCGCGGGCAGTGCGCCGCAGCAGGTGCTCGAACTGGTCATAAACGATATCGACCGCTCGCCGTATCAGCCTCGGCGTGAGTTCAAGCCTGACGAATTGACTGAGCTTGGCGAGTCGCTCAAGAACAACGGGCTCATTCAACCGCCGACGGTTCGCAAGCTTGCGAGCGGGCGCTACGAGCTCATCGCCGGCGAGCGCCGTCTGCGCGCCGCGCAACTGATCGGGTGGAAGAAGATACGCGTCACGCTCATCGAAGCCGATGATCTCACGGCCGCGGCGATGACGACGACCGAGAACATCCAGCGCGAGGATCTCAATCCAATCGAAGAGGCTGTCGCCTATAAGACGCTTCAGGATACTTTCAACCTCACTCAGGCCGAGGTCGCCGAAAAGGTCGGCAAGGGTCGTGCGACGGTTGCCAATTCCACGCGACTTCTCGAGTTGCCTGACGAAGTCAAGCAGCTCGTCTCCGGTAAGCTCCTTTCGGTGGGCCATGCGAAGGTGCTGTTGTCGATTGACAACGAGAAGGACCGCGTCGTGCTTGCGCGCGAGTGCGTGAGCAATCAGCTGACGGTCCGCGCGCTTGAGCAGAAGGTCAATCGCCTTCATTCGCCGGTGCCTCCGCGCGAGAAAGGCGTGCCGGATTTGCCTGAGCATTACGTCAAGACGCTTTCCGACAAGCTCCGCAAGTACCTCGGGTGCGCGGTTCGTATCACCTCCGGGGTAACGCGCAACGACGGCCGCCGCACCAAGGGACTGCTCGAGATCGATTTCTTCGACAATGAGGAGCTCGATCGCATCATTCGTATGATCGGCATCACCGTCGACTGACGGATGTTCTGCGCTTTTCTGATTGCTGCAGCTCTTGCCTTCACCCCCGCGGACGCCCGTGTCGCCTATGACACCGCCCGCGGGCTCGTTTCTCAGCACACGCCCCGAAATTCCGGCACCATCCGCTCGCGTATGGCCGCGAACTATCTTCTGGACGCTGCGAGCGCCGCCGGGGCGAACGTGCGGCGCGACACTTTCCGTGCCATGACGCCGGACGGCGAGCGCCAGTTCACGAATCTCTACGCCGAATTCGGCGGCACCAACGAGTGCTCGCGCTGGGTGGTGCTTGTCTCGCATTACGATACCAAGCCGGGCATGGAGTGTCCCGGCGCCAATGACGGAGCGTCGACTTCGGGACTTCTTGTGGCGCTTGCGGGAACGCTCTCCTCGTGGCGCGAGCGCAAGGGGCGCGTTCTTCTCGTCTGGACGGATGGCGAGGAGTGCCGCAACTCGTATGCGAAGGACGATGGCTTTCAGGGGTCGAAGCGTGCCGCGCAATACGTTAGGGATCGCAAGCTGGATGTGCAGGCGGTGATCTGTCTCGACATGCTCGGAGATCGCGAGCTCAATATAACCATTCCGTCGAATGGCGACGGTCGGCTCGCGAAGATCGCGCAGCATGCGGCCAGAAGGATCGGTGAGCCCAATCTGGTGCGGTTGGCGGACGAAATCGCGGTCAAGGACGATCATGTCGCCTTTTACGAAAAGGGAATGCCCTCGATAGATCTCATCGATTTCTCTTACGGACCTGCCAACGCCTGGTGGCACACGAGCGAGGATACGATGGATAAGATTTCGGAAGTGTCGCTCTTGAAGAGTGGACGACTGGTGACGGAAATGCTCAATATTTTTTTATGAAAGGAGAATGGCAATGATCGCGTTAATGTTTTCGGCTATTGCAATCGCCACGGGTCCGGTGGACTGGAACGATGCTGAATGGCTCTCGGTCAAAGAGGCGGCGCTGGTGGACACGAAGCCGCAGTGGAGCGATCGCCGCGCGGCGCCGGGTACGAGTTGGTTCTCGACGAAGGTGGTCAATGAACGCGAGGTCGAGTCCGTCCGTTGGATCACAACCGCGCTCGGAACTTATGAGCTTTATGTGAACGGCGAGCGTATCGGCGCGGACGCGCTCAAGCCGGGTTTCACGTCCCGCTACCAGACGCGCCTTTCGTTCGCATACGATATCACCGATGAGTTCGTGCGCGGCAAAGGTGCCGAGAACGTGCTCACGGCCGAGGTCGGTGCCGGTTGGTGGCGCGATCATATCTTCGCCTTCAAGGGAAAGAAGAGCGCCTTCCGCGGCATTCTCGAGGTGAAGTTCAAGGACGGCTCTATCAAACGCTTCGGGACGAACGTCCGCGATTGGAAATGCGGCATTGCCGGACCGGTCCAGCTCAGCGGCATTTTCGAGGGCGAGGAGTACGATGCGCGGATCAAGGCGCCGGTGTTGGGTGAGGGACTCAATTCGGAGCCGGAGGTCAACACCGAGTTCAAGTCGAAGATCCTGCCGACACCAGGTGCGGAAGTCGTCTATCGCGAGGACATCGCGAGAAAGCCGATTGAGGCCTACTGCTGGCGTGAGGCGAAGGGCGCTGCGGCGGATCGGTTCGGCAAGATCGTTAAGAGCCGCTCGTTCGCGGCGGATGATACGATGGAGCTCAAGATAGGCGAATCGCTGGTGGTTGATTTCGGACAGAATGCGGCGATGATTCCGGACTTCAAGTTCGAGGCGAAAGAAGGTACGGTGCTGACCATCCTTCCCGGCGAGGCGCTCAACGAGTCCGACGGCGAGAAAAGCCGCGGCAATGATGGTCCCGCGGGCTCGCTTTATCGTACGAACCTTCGCATGTCCAACAAGTTCATGCAGATGCGCTACGTTTTCGCCGGCAAGGGAATCGAGGCGTATCGTCCCCGATTCACCTTCTTCGGCTATCGCTTCCTTTCGATGACCGCCACCGCACCGGTGCGCATCCATCGTCTTCGGAGCGTCCCCGTCACCTCGATCACCAAGGCGATGGAGATCGGCCGCATCGAGACCGGCGATAAGGACGTCAACCGGCTTATCGCCAACGTCTATTGGGGACAGCTCTCCAATTATCTGAGTGCGCCGACGGACTGTCCCCAGCGCAATGAGCGCCTCGGATGGACGGCCGACACTCAGGTCTTCGCCGAGGCGGGTGCGTTCAATGCCGACACGCGGCGGTTCTTCCGCAAGTGGATGCTCGACATGCGCGACGTGCAGGATCCGTGCGGAAGTTTCCAGTCCATCGCGCCGATGGGCGCGACGTCGATGCGACTTGGCTGGAGTGATGCCGGAGTGATTGTGCCTTATAAGATCTGGTGCCAGTTCGGGGACAGGTCGATTGTGGACGAGAACTGGTCCGCCATGGAAAAGCATATGGCGATTCTCGACCGCACGCGTTTCGAGACCGCGGCGATTCGCGAATACAGCAAGAACTATCAGTGGGCGGACTGGCTCAGCTGCGAGAAATACGAAAGCTTCAGTCACAGGGGCTTCGAAAAGGACAAGCCGGGACGCGTCCCCCTCGCCGGCACCATCCAGTACTGGGACTACCTCGGCGGTTGCTATTGGCTCTACGACGCCGAGATGATGGTGAAGATGGCGAAGGGAACGGGACGCGATGCCGCGAAGTACGAGCGGATGGTCGAGAAGGCGAGGGCGTATCTGAAGGGACGGTTCTTCTCCGCCCCCGACGGACTCATCGCGTCCGACTTCCGCGATATGCAGACGCCGAACCTCTTCGCGCTCAAGCTCCGACTTGTCGAGGACAAGGCGAAGGAAGGGACGGTCGCGCTGCTCCGTCAGAGCTTCGCTGCGCACGGCAACTGTTTGCAGACCGGGTTCCTCGGGACCTCGATCCTGATGGATACGCTCACTGAAAACGGCATGGTCGATGTCGCCTATTCGCTCTTGCTCCAGCACGCATATCCGAGTTGGCTTTATTCGGTTGATCAGGGCGCGACCACAATCTGGGAGCGGTGGAACAGCTATACGAAGAAGGACGGCTTCGGCTCGAGCGGCATGAACAGCTTCAATCATTACGCCTACGGTTCTGTGCTCGCCTGGATCTACAAGACCGCGGCAGGCATCGCGGCAGATCCGTCGGCTCCAGGCTTTAAGCGCATCGTGATGTCGCCGGTGCCGGATCGCCGTCTGGGACGCGTGAAGGCCGAGTACCGTTCTGCCGCGGGACTCATCAAGAGCACCTGGCGCTACGAGGGCGAGAAGTGGATTTGGAACTTCACCGTTCCCGGGGGCGCCACCGCCGTGGTCACGCTTCCAGGAGAGAAGACGTCCAAAACCTACTCCCCCGGTAATCATCGCATCGAGAAATCTCTGCCCTGATTGTGGTATAATAAGCCGCATATGCTCAGCGTTGTCATAACCACGAGGAATGAGGAGGCGAACATCGCCAACTGCATTCATGCCTTTGACGGCTTTCCCGCCGTAGAGGTGATAGTGGTCGACAATGCCTCTACCGATCGCACGAAGGAAATCGCCACGTCGCTGGGGGCCAAGGTTCTGGACAAGGGTCCCGAGCGGTGCGCCCAGCGAAATTTCGGATGGCGAAATGCCAAAGGTGACTGGGTGGTCGTTATTGATGCGGACATGATATTGCCGCGGGAGACGGTCGAGGAGATTTTGGGAATTGCGGCAGTACCGATTTCGGATAGTGCACCCGCGGCGTATTGGATTCCTGAAGTGCGAAGCGGCAGCGGTTTGCGCGTCAAGGCGCGTAATTTCGAGCGCTCTTTTTATAACGGCACCGCGATCGACGCGCTCCGGCTTTTCCGCCGCGATCTCATTGACAAGACCGGCGGCTATGACGAGGAACTGATTGCCGGCGGCGAGGACTGGGAATTCGATATTCGTGTGCTGGCGCTGGGCATCCGTTGCGGGGTGCTCCGCAATCATCTCATCCACAACGAGCGGGTGCTTTCGCTTAAGCGGATACTTGAGAAGAAGGCATATTATTCGAAGTCGATGACTGCCTATCGGGCGAAGTGGCCGAATCATCCCGCTGTCCGCAAGCAGTTCTCGCCTTACTACCGCTTTGTCGGAGTGTTTGTCGAGAACGGCAAGTGGAAGCGGCTCTTGCGACATCCGATTCTTGCGGCGTTGATGTATTTCGAACGCTTCGCCGTCGGGCTTACTTATCTGATCAACCGATGAATACGCGTCGTGAATTCTGTTTTGCCGCGGCCGCTGCCGCGCTGACTCCGTCCTGGACCTGGGCGGAGGTCGGAGGTCGCCGCATGAAGGTTCCGCTGCTGCTGGACACCAAGCGAATGGCGATCTGGGATGGTCCCGGTATGCGCACGAGCTTTTTCGTGAAGGGGTGTCCGCTCCATTGCATCTGGTGCCATAATCCAGAATCGATCTCTCCCGATCGTCAACTCGCGCGCTTCCAGCATCTCTGCAAGCATTGTGCGAAGTGCACGATGGATGAGGCGACGTGTCCCACCCGCGCGCTCAAGTTCTACGGCAATCCGGCATCGATCGACGAGATTGTCGCTAAGGCGCTCGAGGACAAGGCGTTTTATGACGAGTCCAAGGGCGGAGTCACGCTCTCGGGCGGAGAGCCGCTCTTTTTCTTCGAGTGGGCGACGGAGCTCATGAAGAGATTCAAGGCGGCGGGACTCCACACCTGCCTCGACACTTCGCTTTACGCGCCGCCCGCGGCAATCGAGGCGATCGCGCCGTATGTAGATATGTGGCTCCCGGATTTCAAGGCGGCGGACGACGAACGCCATCGGAAGTATACCGGCGTATCGAATGTGATCATCAAGAAGAATCTCGAGAAACTGGTGGCCCGCAAGGCGAAAATCGAAGTGAGGATGCTCGTGGTGCCGGGGTGTACGGACGGCGAGGATCTGAAGGCGCGTCACGAATATCTCGATTCCATCGGCGTTCCGCGTTCCGCGCGCGTGGAACTCGAGTACCATGACTACGCGCGTTCTAAATACCTCGCACTCGGCATGAAGGATACGATGCCGCCGAAACCCGAAAAGAAGCTCTGAACAGAAAATGGCAAACCTGATGCAGCTCAAGATGCTGGAGGATCTGAACGGATTTCTCCTCGTCGACAAACCCGAAGGCATTTCCTTCGCATCCGTCGTGAAGACGGTTAAGCGTAAGTTCAATCTCGTCAAGGTCGGACACGGAGGGTCGCTCGATACGATGGCTTCGGGACTGATGGTCCTTTTGATCGGAGACGCCAACAAGTTCGTGGACCGCGTCATGGGCGCGGATCGCGTCTACGAAGGAACGTTGCGTCCCGGTGGCACTACGGACACCGGCGATTGCCATGGCCGGGCGGTTGCCGGCACTGCGGCTGTCGCGATTGAGAATCTTGAGAGTTTCTTTGCGCCTTTCCGCGGCGATGTTTTCCAGTCCGAACCGCGTTTCGCGGCAATCCGTAAGGAAGGTGCGGCGGAATACGAGGTCGTGGATACTGGCGAGCATGAGCAATTCCTCTCGCATGTCTATCGGCTCCAGGGCGAGTTGAACGGCAAGGGAGAAATCGCGTTCGCCATAAGCTGCACGAAATCGTTTTTGCCGCGGGCGATGGCGATCGAGGCGGGCGCGACGCTGACTGAACTGAGACGCACCGCGATTGGCAAGTTCGACGTGGCGAAATCAGTTCCCTTCGCCAAGTTGCTCGAGACGGAGATGAGCGATTTCGCTTCGCTCGTCATGCCGCTATCGGAGGCGCTCAAGTGACGATCGCTGTGGGATTCTTCGATGGGGTCCATCTCGGACACCAGGCGATTCTCCGTGGTGCGGATGCCGCGCTCACTTTCGTTGATCATCCGATGACGGTGCTCTCTCCGGAGTGGACGCCGCAGCTTATCATGACTTACGACGAGCGGGTACGGACGATCCTCGAGTGCGGAGTGCGAGAGGTGCGCTCGCTCGCTTTCACACCCGAACTCGCGGCACTTTCTCCAGACGAGTTTGCGTGCCGATATCTCGGCCGAGGCAATCGCGTCCGTTGTGGCGCGAACTGGCGCTTCGGTGCTGGTGGCGCAGGTGACGCGAAGTGGCTCGAGGCGAACGGATACGAGGTCGAAGTCGTTCCTTACGCCGAATTCAATGGGATGGCGATTTCCTCTTCGCGAATCCGCAAGGCGCTCGCGGCGGGAGAGATTGAAGATGCCGAGGCGATGTTGGGACGTCCCGTGGTCATTCGCGGCGAAGTCGTGCAAGGCAAGGGTGTAGGACGCAAGATCGGGTATCCGACGATCAATCTCAGGAAGGGCGTTTACGCCGCGCGGGTGAAGGACGAGAAGGCGATCGTCAATTACGGCACGGCGCCGACGATGGGCGATCTGTCGTGGAGCGAGCCGGTGATGGAAGTCCATTTGCTCAAGTTCCTTAGGGACGAGCGAAAGTTCGCTTCGGTGGAAGAGCTTAAAAATCAAATTGCGAAAGATGTGAGAGAAGTATGAAGTTTCTTGATAACATCCATACCGCGTTGTGGGGAACGGAAAACTGGGTGTGCTCAGCGCATCGCAGTTCGCCGAGTGTTGTGAAGGATGGCGAGAATCAGGGCAAGACGCTGGATTCGCTCGAGCCGAACTTTCCGCTGCTTTTCAAGGTGATTGATGCGAAGACGCGGCTTTCGGTGCAGGTGCATCCGAACGAAGAGACGCGCAAGGTCACGGGGGGCGATCCCAAGACAGAGATGTGGTGTGCGCTTTCGGAGGGTCCCATTTACGCCGGACTCAAACCCGGCACGACTGCCTCGCAGATCGAAGAGGCGGTCGCGAGCGGCGAGTTCGAGAAGCTGCTTGTAAGACACGATGCGAATCGCGGCGATGTGTTTTTCATTCCTGGGGGACTCGTTCACGCGATTGGCGATGGCGTGCGGCTCTACGAGGTTCAGCAATCGAGCGACACCACGTTCCGACTCTATGATTGGGGCAGGGTCGGTGCGGACGGTAAGCCGCGTCAGTTGCATGTCGCTGAGGCGCTCAAGGCGATTGACTATTCGCTGCCAGTGCCGATGCCGACGCGCGATCTCGAAACTCCGTTCTTCAGTTTCCGGCAGGATACGATCGCTGGCGAAAAGACCTATGTTGCTGCGGACTGCAAGTATCTTTGCATTTTCAATGAACGCATCGGCAACGTCCTACTGCGCCCAGGAGAAAGTGTTACGATCGCTTCGGTGGCGGATGGCGAGATATTCATGATCACTGAATTCATGAAGGGAGAGTAACCTATGGGATTCTTCAAGGCGTATGACATGCGCGGCACTTTCGGGACGGACTTTGACCTTGAGCTCGTCCGCAAAATTGGCAGTTCGCTTCCTGAGGTAGTCGCCGGTAAGCGTTGGCTGGTCGGGCGTGACATCCGCACTACCGGCGAGCAGGTGGAGGGTGCGCTCGTGTCCGGACTTCGAGAGGCCGGCGCCGAGGTCACTGATCTCGGACTTTGCACGACTCCGATGGTTTACTACTTTACCGCGTCCGACGGATACGACGGATCCGTGATGGTTACTGCTTCGCACAATCCGCCTCCGGACAACGGGCTTAAGGTTTCGAAGAAGGGCGCGCTGCCGGTCGGCTATGCGGATGGACTTGATCAGGTCGAGCGGATGGTTCAGTCAATGCCATCAGGGCCCGCTCCTGCATCCGCCGAGGTCGCGTCCGCCGCGGACCCCGCGCGGCTCGACCGTTATCTTGATTTCATCACTTCGCTTTGCGGAGAATTGCCGCGGAAACTCAAGATCGGTGTCGATTGCTCGAACGGAATGGCGTCGCTCTTCGTCCGGCGGATGTTCCCAAATGCCGAGATCATCAACGATACGCTCGATGGAACTTTTCCGGCACACTCTCCGAATCCGCTCAAGCCCGACTCCCGCGAACAACTCGCGCAGCTGGTGCGCGAGAAGAAGCTCGAGTGCGGGGTCATTTTCGATGGCGATGCGGATCGTGCGATGTTCGTGGACGAGCGCGGCGAATTCGTGCAGCCCGATTATCTCATCCCCGCAGTCGCTGCGGCCTGTGCCAGGCGCGATTCTGCCCGCCACGCGGTGCTCCACGACGTGCGCACTTCGCGCGGTGCGATCGAGGTGTTGTCCGAACAGGGCTTCGAGCCGGTGATGGTGCCGGTCGGACATGCCTTCGCCAAGCCGGTGATGCGCAGTCGCAATGCGCTCTGCGGAGGAGAACTGGCGGGACATTACTACTTCGGAGATTTCTTCGGTTGCGATTCGGGACTCCTCGCCGCGCTGCGCGTCTTGGGAGAGTTCGCGCGACAGGATCAGAAGTTCTCCGAATGGATGGCGCCGATCACTTCGCGCTACGCGAATTCGGGCGAATGCAATTTCCGTGTCGAGGACAAGGACGCGGCGATTGGGCGGGTGCTTGCGGCGGGCAAGGCCTTCGGCACTGAGGTTTCGCGCAGCGAAATGGACGGCATCCGTATCGAGTTTGCGGACGGCTGGTTCAACGTGCGCAAGTCGAACACCGAGCCGTATCTTAGGCTTCTTGTCGAGGCGCGCTCGAAGGCGCAGCTTGACGATTGGCTCGCGAAACTTTCCGCAGCGATATGAAGAGCGTGCTCGTAACTGGTGGCACGACTCGGCTCGGCAAGGCGATTGCGGAGAGGTTGCGTGCGGACGGTTGGCGCGTCCTCACAACCTCGCATCGGAGTGATTCGGGAGCGGACATCATCGCCGACTTCACCGAAGGGATGGGTGCGGCCAAGTGTTATGCCGCGGCGCTCAAGCTTCTTGATGGCGAGCCGCCGACCGCGCTCGTTAACAATGCCGCGCTCTTCACAGGGACCGACGCCGAACTGGAAGCGGTGGGGCTTACTGCACCGATGAAGCTTACGATGCTGATGGCGGGACGCGAGACGGGACGCGGAGCGGTGGTCAATATTCTGGATGCCGATCGGACGCGCACCGGCAAGTACGCCGAGGTCAAGGAGGCGCTTCGCGAGTATACGCGCAAGTCGGCGGCAATGTTCCTCGATACGCTGCGCGTCAATGCGGTCTCGCCCGGTCCGCTCATCGGATTGAATCCAATCGCGGTTCATGAAAAGGCCGCGGAATGTCCGCTCGGACGCCCCACCCCCGAGGCCGTGGCCGATGCAGTCGCATTCCTCCTCGGCAACGAGTCGATCACCGGCCTCGACATCCCCGTCGCCGGCGGCGCGTTTCAGAATTCGTAACCGGCGCCAAATTGACGGGCGAAACGGCGCCAAATTCACGGGCGAAACGGCACCACTCTACACCTACACCTTTAATCTACACCTAATTCTTCTACTCTTCAACTTCAACTCCTCATCGGAATTTGATATACTTCCAACCAAAGAACTGAACAATGAAGTGGCGAAGATGTCGAATCCTAACAGAAACCCAACATTTTCGGGCCTCATACGGGGTCTGTCCCCGAGGTTTGATAAACGAAAAGCGTCACCGCCAAATTTGGTATAATACGTTCAAACAAATGGAGAGACGAATGACGACAGATTGAAACATCCATAGCCCGTAAGGGTGTGTCGCGGCGGACGGCTATCCCCGCGATAGAAAACAATTTAACGTAGCATCGAAGCTACGTGCTGTTCTCACAAAATACGACCAATATTTAAACAGGAACTGCGCGTATGTGGAGATGCGTCCGTTTGGGCGCATTTTCTGTGTAGTGTATTCCTGTTGGGCCTTTGGTCGGGCTTTGTGAGAGTGCATGAGAGAGAATGCGCTCTTTTTTCATGCATCGAAATCCCTCGGCAGCAGGTTGCGCTCAAGTGGAATAAGTCGGTGATGGCTGCGGCTCGAAATACCATGAGGATAGTTGAGCGGATGTATTTTGTCTGCTGTCTCTCATTATGCCGTTCATCCGCCGGATCAGATTGCGATGCTATTATGGGTAAGAAAGCTTCATTGGCTTGTGTCGATAATGATTCTGAAAAACCTCTGGCGACGTTTCAGATAAACAATAGACGCTATCTCGGCAACAAGTACAAGCTATTGTCGGAAATCAGGAGAATTGTCAAAGAGCGTTGTTTGGGTGCGCATACATTTCTTGATATCTTTGCAGGTACGGGTTCGGTTGCCTCTGCTTTCCCTGAGATGCGAATTCTTACGAACGACATCTTGTATAGCAACTATATCACACACATTGCTTGGTTCTCCGGTGAGTCGTATTCTGCCGAGAAGATAGCCG
>DCIL01000021.1:0-4144 GCA_002315875.1 Verrucomicrobia bacterium UBA1727
AAAAATGGGGTAAGTCCAATGAAAATGAGAATGCTGCTTACCGTTGCTCTTATTGCAATTGCCAGCTTTGCCGTTGAGGCGGCGGTGACGGATCTCGCTGGAACGCCGCTCACGGTGAACAGTCTTGCGGCGGTCAATGCCGACGGCTATACGAATTCTGGTGACAGCGTTGTAACGCTTACGTTCGCCTTCGATGACGACTGCACGGCGCCGGCGATCGGCGGGGCGATTAAGTTCGTCAAACGTGGTTCCGGCAGCGTGACCTTTGACGCGGCGAAGACCTACACCGGCGGCACCATCGTCAGCAACGGCTACATCGTCGTCAGCAAGGCCTGCAATGTGGCCGGTATCGGCTCGGATAACGGCACCTCCATCGTGCTGGCCGGCGGCGGACTCGCTTTCACCGAGGCGGGCTTCACTCGCACGCTCGACCGTTCGATTGTCGTTTCCGCCGGCACGATCGGCACGCTGTACAATAACAATAATTCCACCGAGAATCGCGTGAACGTACGGGTGGACAAGGTTGATTTTCGCAATGCTACGCTGAAGCTTGCCGGCGGCGGACTTTTCTTCAATCACCGCGGACCGAACAACTCCACGTTCCAGACGAGCGGACTCGGTAGCGGCGGCACCTATCTCATCGCCGATTCGAGCTTGGTAGATCTTACCGCCGGCGACACTTTCGGCGGGGCCAATACTCAGGTGGACATCACGCTAAAGTTGCTTGAGGGCGCGAAGGTCTATGTCGGCGGTTCCCATTCTCCGCTTACGCCCAAGATCATCATGGAAGGAGGTTCGCACATCTACTCGTCCGACTTCACCAAGTCGAATAGCAAGGCGGTGCGACTGGATGCGATCATGACCACTTCGAACTGGAAGTCGTTGGATATTACGGGACGTCTCACGGTCGTTCCCGGACAGTCCTCCAACCGTGCCAAGATCACGGCCTCGGATATTCATCTTGCTTCGTCCTCATACGATTCGGTTTTCGACATTCAGTCCGGAGCGGTTCTCGAAGTCAATTCTCAGCTTTGGCCCGCGCAAGGACAGACGGGGCGCTCCCTGCGCAAGCTCGGCGCCGGCACGCTCAATCTGACGCGTCCGCTCGCGATCGGTGGTTCGCTCTATGTCGAAGAGGGCACGGTCGAGCTCGCGCCGCATGTGATGCTCGGAGACGTTTCGGCGGTGTATGTGAAGGACGAGGCGAAGCTCGTGCTGGGCGACAGGAGCTTGTGGAATCATACGATGAATCCGATGCAGGCGGGCGGATTCCTTTCCACCGCCGATGTCTGGTTCGATGCGACTGCGATCAGTGCGAAGGATGGCGAGGACGTGTCGTCCGTCCCGAATCTCGGTATAGCTGGCGGCTTGTTCGGCAAGTTTACTACCGGCACGATTCCCAATCCGCCGTCGTATGATGCGGACGGCATCAACGGCAAGCCGGCGCTCTATTTCGCTGGCGGCGAGACAGGAGTTGCATCTACCGACAAACCCGAGGCGCTGGTGCTCACCACTTACACCAATAAGACCGACAAGCTTACTTTCTATATTGTCTACAAGCAGGACGGCTGGGAAAACGACAGCTATCATTATTACAAATGGCATGGTCCGCTTTCGTTTTGCAACACCACCACCACGGCAGAAGATTATAACACCGCCGGCGCCGCGAACATCCAGTATTCGGCAAAATTCACCGAAATGAACATGAGAGTGTCCCCCGGAACTTTGGCTCCTGGATTCGATGGAACTCCGACTTCGGCCAATCATTTGCTCGTCAAGGCCGAGATTTCCGGCACGAGTTATAGCGCTGGCACTTGGTGGAGCGATGACAATGCGAGTTTCAAAACCTCGTCTTCAACTTTCTCCAGCGCTCACAGCTTCGACATTACCCGGGTCTGTCTCGGGGGACGTCTCACCTCCTACGGCGCGGCAAATTACAACCGCATGCTTCATGGATGGATCGGTGAGCTCATCGCGTTCTCGCGCGTACTGACGGACGACGAGCGCGCCTATGTCGAAAGCTATCTGAAGCGCAAGTGGTTCAACTCGTCCGTGGCGAAGGTGGACGATCCGCGCGCCGATATCGCCAGGTCCATGAAAGTCGCCGTTGCCGCGGACTCGACCGGTACCATGGGCTTTGTGGATGAGAGGTCCGGCGGGGTTGATGCGAATACCCAGAAGATTAGCGCGATCGGTCCCGGTACGCTTGAGTTTGTCGGCTCCTCGACCGGCTTCGGCATGCTGTCCGCCGACGGCGGCACGCTGCGATTCGGAGAGGGTAGCGCCAAGTCGAGCGAGGCGACGCTCTGGCTTGATCCGAGCGATGAGGACAGCGTCACGACCAATGACGCGGGCAGGGTAGTCTCGGTGGCCAACAAGGGGTCGATCGGCGGTAGTTTCTCGCAGTGCCTTAAGTCCAAGGTCAGCAACACTCCCTGTCCGCTGCCGTCGCTAACGAATCTCAACGGACTTGCCGCGCTCAAGTTCGATTGCAATTCGGCGCTGGCCATCGACTGCGATGTATCGATCAATCAGGATGGACGCGCCCAGTTCATGGTGTTCGGCGTGTTCCGTCGCGATGGATATGTCAACGAAGGCGGCAAGGGACGTTGGGGCGCGCCGTTCTCGTTCTTCCAGTCGACTCTGGCGGAAACCTTAAGCGACTCGGCCACGCACTCTTATGGTATGCATCCCGAGGAATTTGCGGCTGATCAGGTCCTCGTCTACGGAAAGGCCTCGGCGACGTTATCGTATCCGATTGCGGACGGTTCGCCGTACCTTTTCAACTACTATTGTCTTAATCGCGACTGGGCGTTCGGCTACATGACTCCGCTTGCAGAGAATCCGTCCGTGATGAGCAATGTCGTATGGAGCTCGTATCTCGCTTCGGAGACGGCGTCGAAAGCGGCAGTGGTCTGTGATTTCCTGGTGCTGGGGGGACGTCAGACCGGCGGCAAGTGCTGCCAGTGGTATGGCAAGGACAGCGGCAGCAATCGCATGTGGAACGGCACGATTGCCGAGCTCATTGTCTTTGATCGCCAGGTCGCGCAGGGACGAATCGCGGAGCTTACGGCGTATCTCCAGAAGAAGTGGTTCAATCTCGGCAGCGGGTCCGCCACTCCTCCGGCCTGGCTGAAGGGCGCGACCGCAGGGGGACCTGCGTCTCGGCTTTCGGTCGCCTCGTCCGCGACGGTCGAGGTCTCGGGCGCGCCGGTATCCGTCACTTCGCTCTCGCTCGCCGACGGTGCGACACTCACTCGCACCGATGCGGTCGCCAGTATGAAGGACTTCGCGCTCTTCGATGTCTCGGGTGCTTTATCCCTTGCCGGTTCGCAGACGCTCAACACGATTGTCGATTTCCCGAAGGCGACCAGCGTGCGCGTCATCAACGCGAATGGCGTCTCTTGCTCTTCCGAAACCTGGAATCTCATCGGTCCGCGCACCCGCACCGCCGGTGTTGCCGCGCGCGCTGACGGCCTTTGGCTCCTCCCGCCCGGAACCGTGATGTTGTTCTGGTGAGGCTCGTGTTTGGTGCGATTATTTTTGGTATAATATCGCATCAAAATGGAAAGAGTAGTTTATCTTGATAACAACGCAACTACGGCGGTAGCGCCTGAGGTGCGTGATGTGATGTTGCCGTTCTTCGGTCCGCTTTACGGTAACCCCAGTTCGATGCACAAGTTCGGCGGCCAGGTCGCCAAGTATCTCGATCGTGCCCGTGAGGAAGTCGCGCGTTTCATTAACGCAGAGCCCGACGAGATCATCTTCACCTCCTGCGCCAGCGAATCCGACAATTCGGCGATCCGCGGCGCGGCGGATTATTTCGGCAGGGAGCTCAAGGTCGTCACGACTCAGGTTGAGCATCCCGCGATTCTCCAACCCGTCCGTCGTCTCAAGGCGCTCGGTCACGAGACCGTTGAGGTCGGTGTGGACGGTCTCGGCAATCTCGATCTCGCGCGTCTCGAAAGCGAAATTGCCGCGGCGGCGGGGCGTCCCGTTCTCGTTTCGGTGATGTGGGCCAACAACGAGACCGGTGTCGTCAACGACATTGCGAAGGTTTCTGAAATCTGCCGCAAGTACGGGGCGATCTTCCACACCGATGCGGTGCAGGTCGCGGGAAAGATTCCGGTGGACGTGAAGAAGG
>DCIL01000021.1:4179-6162 GCA_002315875.1 Verrucomicrobia bacterium UBA1727
TTTCGATGAGCGGCCACAAGTTCCATGCCCCCAAGGGTGTCGGCATCTTCTACGTGAAGAAGGGCACGAAGATCAAGCCGTTTCTTCTGGGCGGACATCAGGAGCGCGCGCGGCGTGCGGGCACGGAGAACGTGCCGTACATTCTCGGGCTTGCCAAGGCGTGCGAATTGGCCCGTCTCGGAATGGCGGATGAAGGCGTCAAGCTTGCCGCGCTTCGCGATCGGCTTGAGAAGGGCATCCTCGCGAGCTGTCCCGACGTGCGCGTTAACGGCGACCCGAACCACCGGCTTCCCAATACGCTCAACGTCAGCTTCGAGTATATCGAAGGTGAGGCGATCGCCTATCATCTCAGCGATCTCGGCATCTGTGTCTCGACCGGTTCGGCCTGTGCATCGGGCTCGCTCGATCCGAGTCACGTCATCCGTGCGATGGGCGTTCCGTTCACGGCGGTCCACGGTTCGGTGCGTTTCTCGCTTTCGCGCTACAACACCGAGGCGGACGTCGATTACGCGCTCGAGAAGGTTCCGCCGGTCATCCATCGACTTCGCGAGCTTTCGCCGTTCGGTCCCGGCAAAGATGTTTCGACTTTCAAGTAAATCCAATGGAATAACGATATGAGACCTTGTCACTCTTACCTTTTTCACGTTTCCCTTTTCCTTCTTGCCTTTTCCTTATTCCTTCTCTCCGGCTGTCGCCGCGAAGACATTCGTGAGATGACGGTTTCGATGCCATCGCTCGTCGAGGCGGATAAGGCCAAGGTCACCGAGGCGATCGCCAAGTACGCCGGCATCGACAAGTCGTCCTACAAGTGGGACATGGAGAAGAAGACGCTTACGCTCAAGTATGATTCGATGCAGGTCGCGCAGGCCAACATCCGCTATGCGATCGATGAGAAGGGTGTGAAGGTCGCGTTCCCAGTGAAGCAGGAAAAGCGCGCCGGATATTGATGCTTTAAATTCAATGGAGAAATTATCATGATTCTTTTGCTTGGCAATGATGCCTATTCACCGTTTCGTCTGGACGCCCTGAGGGACGCGATTGCCGCGGCCGATTCCTCCCTCGCGCACATCGCGATCGATGCGAAGTGGGTTTACGCGCTTCAGCTGACGGACGAGGCGTTCGATCCCGAAGAGCTCAAGCGCGCGGCCACGCTTCTCAACGCTGTGGGTCCGGCGGACGAGGCCGACTTCTTCGTGACCCCGCGCAAGGGCACGATTTCTCCGTGGTCCACGAAGGCGACGGACATCTTCCGCAATTGCGGACTCAAGTCGATTCTCCGCGTCGAGCGCGGCATTCGGTTCAAGCTCGACGGCAAGGATCTGACATCCTTCGCGCCGATTTTCCCGCTGATTCACGATCGCATGACCGAGGGTGTTTACGAGGATATCTCGGATCTCTTTGACATTGACGAGCCGCGTCCCGGCCGCGTTTATGACGTGCTGGGCAAGGGACTCGATGCCATCAAGGAGGCGAATGACGAGATGGGCCTTGCGATCAGCGAGGTCGAGATGAAGTATCTCGCGAAGAGCTTCAAGGCGGCGGGACGCAATCCGACCGATACCGAGCTTACGATGTTCGGCCAGGTCAACTCCGAACATTGCCGTCACAAGATCTTCGGTGCCGAATTCATCATCAACGGCAAGAAGATGCCGCACTCGCTTTTCGAGATGATAAAGAACACCCACAAGAAGCGTCCGAAAGACACGCTCTCCGCGTACAAGGACAACTCTTCGGTGGTGACCGGCTTCAAGACCGACATCTTCGCGATCGATCCCGCGACGAACCGCTATTCGTTCAAGGCCGATCAGCTCGATCAGCTGATGAAGGTCGAGACCCACAACCATCCGACTGCGATTTCGCCTTTCCCGGGCGCGGCGACTGGCGTGGGCGGCGAGATTCGCGACGAGGCCGCGACGGGCACCGGCTCGAGGACGATCGCCGGCATCTGCGGCTTCATGGTCTCGAACCTGCGCATTCCCGGCT